>JBNATO010000116.1:0-6862 GCA_049701555.1 Thermacetogeniaceae bacterium
CTCCTCCCCAGGCCTGAAGGCCGGGGCCCCCGACGCTATATAAGGAAGGCGGTGGGGCCGCAGGGGCCGCGGAGCCTTGCGGCGGCCTTGTACGCCACGCACCCGGCGCCGGAAGCGAGAATTCAAAGGTTGATGGGAAGGGGATGATAGATTGCCCAGACTCAGCAAACCCAAGAAGGCCAAAGCCAAAGATGAACAGCAGGTCATACAGGAAGACCAGGTTCTCCGTTCACTCCGGATCCAAGACCTCTTCGCTCCGGACGGCCTCCAGCACAACTTCGACCACATCAGGACGGGGGACGGCTGCATACGCCTATACGTGATACACGCCCTCCCGCGGTGGGTGCAGGTCGGCTGGCTGGACGAGATCCTCGCGGTGGGCGACGTGGACGTGGCGGTGCACATAAACCCCGCCCCCGACCAGACGGTCACGAGGGCGCTGATCGCCAAAGAGACGAAGGTGCGGTCTCAGTACATCCTGGATCAGCAGAGCGGCAATATTTCCCGCCTGCCGGAGCTGGAGGCGCAGATAGCGGATTACTCAGCGCTTCGTGAAGCCGTCCAGCTCGGCCGCGACAGGCTCTTTTATCTCACGTTCCTCATTGCCGTCCACGGGGCCACGGAAGAGGAGCTGCGCCGCCGCTGCGAGACGGTGGAGACGATCTTCGCCCGCCGCGGGGTCGTCCCCAGGAAGCTGGTGCTGCAGCAGCTGGACGCCCTGAAGAGCGCCCTGCCGCTGGCGAACCTGAAGGTAAAAGGCTATGAGCGCAACCTTACTTCGGGGGCGGCGGCCTGCTGCCTGCCGCTGTCCGTCTCCACCGGGGGACACTCCTCGGGCATACTGCTGGGGTTTAACCTTTTTACGCGAACCCCGATCTTTCTGGATCGTTTTGCCGGAGAGCACATAGTGCCGAACCAGCACATCTTCATCTCAGGGGAGACGGGGAGCGGCAAGTCCGTGACCGTCCGCACCCTGGCGCTTAGGGAGGGCTACCGCGGCGTTAAGACAGCTTTCGTGGACGCTGAAGGGGAGTACGTCTACTTCACCCGTGCCCTGGGCGGGCAGGTGGTCACGCTCCAGCCCGGGCGCTTCTCCGGCATCAACCCCCTGGAGCTGGAGCCTGAGCCGGAAGAAGACGGGATTTTAAGAGTGAACGTGCTCGAAAAGGTGGCGGACGTCCGCGGCCTTGTGGGCGCCGTGTTCCGCTACTATTCCGGCGAAGGGATGGACGTCCGGGAGAACGCCCTTCTGGAGGAAGCCGTGCGGGAAGAGTACAGGGAGCGGGGGATAACGGAAGACCCCGCTTCCCTCTACCAGGGCGGCATAAAGAAGCCGATGCCCACGCTTTCCGACATCCACCGGCGGCTGAAGGGGAAGCCCGGCGCAGAGCGGCTGGCGGACGCCATGCTGCCGCTCCTGTCCGGCGGATCCGTAGGGATGTTCGACGGCCAGACGACAGTGTTCCTTCAGGACGCGCAGTTTATATGCTTCAACCTGCGCCCCCTGGGCGACGACTTCTCCCGCTTCATAGGGGTGTACGCCACCCTCTCCTGGCTCTGGCAGGTCTTCGCCCAGAAGGGCGGGAAGAGCATCCCCAAGTGCGTGGCGATAGACGAGGCGTGGATGTTTCTGCGCCACCCGGACGCTGCAGGGTACTTGGAGACGCTGGCGCGCCGCGGCCGGAAGCACGGCTGCGCCGTCACGATCGCCACCCAGCGCTTCGAGGAATTCGAGGCGTCGGAAGGGGGAAAGGCCGTCATAAACTCCTGCGCATCAATCTTGGTGCTGAGGCAGGAGGAACACGCCGTCGATTCGGTGGTGAGCTACTTCAAGCTGGCGTCCGGCTGCGCCGACCTCCTCTCCCGCGCCAGGGCGGGGCAGGGGATCCTCCGGGTCTCCGGCTCCACCACCGCGGTGCAGGTTCAGCCTGCCCCGTTCGAATGGGAGTACGTTGAAACGAAAGTAAAGGGGGCATAAGCCGTGCGAAAGAGGCGCAAACTCCTGAAGCTGGCGGCGGCTCTCCTCCTGCTGGTCGTCCTCTTCTCCCTCTTCGCCGGGTCTGCTTGGGCGGACAAAAAGCAGGACAAGGAGAAGCCCCCCGAAAAGGATACCGGCGGAATGTTCGAGCGGATCGTGGCGGGGATTGTGAACGTCCCCACGAGCGTGATCGAAGGTCTGTGCAGGTGGTGGGGTGGGTTCAAGACGCTGGACAAGCTGGTCTTCATGCAGGGCTACAGTGAAGACCAGAAGAAGAACCTGCCCTGGGAGGCGAACGAGCCGGAATACGTAAGGCTTTGGTATGAGGCGCTTGCTGCCGTCGCAACGCCGTTCGTGATCATTATCGTGGCGGTCTCCGCCTTCCAGCTCCTGGCTTCGGCGGCCAACCCTGCCGCCCGCACGGAGGCGATGGAGACCTTCCAGCGGGCAGTGATCGGCGTCATACTCATCGCCCTGATGCCGATACTGGTGAGCACCCTGATGCGGATCTGCGCCGCCTTCGTGGACGGCATCGGGAAGGCGTTCAACGAGGTGGCTAAGGCCGCCGGGATGGGGCGGTCAATAGCCGATTGGGGGGCTGCAGACCTGGTGGGAGTAAAGATCGTCACCGGCTCTGTGCTGGGCACGGCGCTCGTCCGGCTGTTCATGACCGCCATTTTCGTTTACCTGAACGTGATATACATGGTGCGGAAGGTCGCCATGACCGTGTTCTACTGCTTCACTCCGATAGCCGTGATAATCTGGATAATCAACAAGCGCAGCGTGGTAATGCCTGTGCTTTTGGGCGAGCTGGCCTCTAACGCCTTCATGAACGTCGCCCACGCACTGGTGCTATGCACGATCTTACTCTTTTGCGATGTGAAGGCGATGGGCACCGGAAACTGGGTGACGATACTCGTGTCGCTCTACACCCTGATCCCCCTGGCCGAGACGCTGCGGAACTCCCTCCAGTCCGTTATTGCCCGCTTCATGGGGTTCAACGAGGCGGGCACCGCGGCCAAGGTCTTCGGAGCGGCAGCCGGGCTGGGAGGGTTATTCTCCATCGCCCGCGTGGGCAGCTCCCTCTTCGGAAACGGCGCACCGTCCCCCACCGGGGGTAAGCTGCCCCCCGATGGCGGCAAGCTCGGAGGGCTGAACCCCCGGCCTGCCATCTCGCCGGGGCCCGGCGGGCCTGCCGCCTCCGGCGGCGCTGCAGCTTCCGCCCTTTCGCCGTCCCCGACCGGGATGGGCGGCTCCCCGGTCGCCCTCGCGGGCGGCGCCTCTGCCCCGCCCGGCGCAGTAGCCATGGCCCCCACAGGCGGCGCGCAGCCTCCGTCCGGCGGGGTTACGGCGGCGCCTGCCGGAGGCGCTTCGGCCCCACCAGCACAACAGGGGGTGTTGAGCGGCCTCGCGGGCAGGGCGCAGGCGTTCGTGGCGTCCAGGCCGAGGCTGGCCGCCGCGGTGAGGTTCGGCTCGACTGTCGGGAAGGCCGCGGCAGTAGGGGTAGGCGCCCTGGCGTCCCTCGCCATGGGCGCCGTCCCCGGCGGGGGGAAGCTGGCGAAGGCCACCGCGGCCACGGCGAAGTACGTATACGGCGGGGCGTCCACCGCGGCGTACCTCGCCGGGGGCTACGCCAAAGACCGAGCTGTAGCCAAACTCCAGCAGGCCGCCCAGAAGGGATCCGTGCCCGCCCAGAAAGTGCTGCAGGCGGGCAGAGCCGTTCAGGCTTACGGCCAGCGCGCCGCCCAGCGGCTCACGGGCCAGGGGGCGCCGCCCGCATCGTCACCAGCGCCCTCCCCCGCAGGCGGCGCCCAGGCGAGGCAGATCGGCTTCAGGCCGCCGACGCAGGGCCAGCCGCAGCCCTCGCTCCAGCCGCAGCCGGTTAAGGCAGCGCCGAAGTACCCGAACACCATACCCAGGCTGTCCTAACCAGCCCCAAGCCCCGGCTTCCTGCCGGGGCTTTTTCTTTTTTTGTGGGGGTGATGTCTTGTACTGGGATAATGAGAACCAGAACCGGGACAGCTTCTTCGACAGGGCCAAAGAGACCGGCAAGCAGGCGGCGAAGCAGGCCGCCAAGCACTTCGTCAAGCAGGCGGCGAAGCAGGCGCTGAAGGCCGCGGGGAAGGCGGCGGCGAAGGGGGCGGCGATGCTGGCGGGCACCGTCGGCTGGCCGGTTCTGTTACTCGCCTTTTTCTTCGCCCTGCTGCTCCTCCTCGTCGGCGCGTTCTACTCCGCCATGCCGGGGCAGAGCGCCCTAACCGGCGTCGACCCCTCCCAGCAGGACAGGGAGATACGGCAGTACGCCGAAGACCAGGTACACGAATGGAACGTGAAGGAGACGTGGCTGGTTCCCGGCGAAGGGGGCTGGTATCCGAACCAGGGCACCGTCCGGCTCGGCAGGCTGTGCGACCGCTACGGGCAGGACGTGAAGCTGGCGAACCAGTGGGGCGATGCCTACGCCGTGGTGCTTTATCATGCAGCTCAGATCAGCGACGAGGACAAGATGCAGGACATGGGCTGGGTGAAAAGCGGCTTGAAGGACGCCGCCGAGAAGCTGAGGCCGTGGTTTTATTACAAGGAATCTTATGTTGAGTATTGCGGAAAAGACGGGTGCGAAAGGGAGACGGTTTATCTTTTGGTGGAGGCGTACACCATCAGGGGGCACTATCAGTTTCACTACCAGTGGGTGACGGAGAGCACCGGGGACGGCGGCTCTGTGACCTATGAGAAGCTGATTGACACGGTGAAGCTCTCCGACGGGCTGGACTACCTCGAAAAATATATTGTCGATCTCTTCGACCTGCCGACGCGGACTGACGAGGAGAAGGAGCAGGCGCAGATCGCCGCCAGGTCGACCTTCGAGATGGCTCAGGGCTTCACCGCCCAGCAGGAGAACCTGGCCTGGCTCCTGGACTCCGGCGTGACCCTCGCTTCCATAATTTCCGGAGCGATGATACCGGCGGAATTCAGGGACGCGCTGGAAGAGGCGAGTGAGAAAACGGGGATCCCCACCTGGTTCCTGGCGGGGCTGATCGAGAAGGAAAGCTCCTGGAACCCCAACGCCGTAAACGAAAACACCGGCTGCTTCGGGCTGACCCAGCTAAACCCGAAATACTGGCCGGAGTGGGCGCGGCGCTACGGCTTCGACCCCGAGAAGGACAAGTGGGACCCGCGGGCGCAGATCATCGTCGGCGCATACGTGCTGAAGGGCTTTCTGGGGAACGTGAGCTGGGACTGGGATGAGTTAAATCTCAAGAACCCACCGGCAGCCCTCAAAACCGCCCTGGCGAAGTACGGCGGCTACGGCACCGACGTGAAGGCGGCGGAAGGATACATAAACGACGTTCTCTCCAAGGCGGCGGCCTACCGCAGCCATCCGGCAGTATGGCCGACCCCCGGCTACTACGAGATCACTTCCCACTTCGGCATGAGGTATCACCCTGTGCTCCACATCTGGAGAAGCCACGAAGGGGTGGACATTGGGGCGCCTGAAGGTGCCGAGGTGGTGTCCGTCTCCGGCGGCGTGGTGGCGGCAGCGGGCAAGGACTGCATGGGCGTTGCTTACGGGAACGCTGTGCTGGTGCGGGATGCTCAGTATGAATACCTGTACGCCCACCTGTCCGAAATAGACGTGAAAGCGGGGGACGCTGTGAAGCCCGGCGACAGGATCGGCCTGGTGGGGGATACCGGGTGGGCAAAAGGAGCGCACCTGCACTTCGGCGTCCGGCCGATCGGCGGCGACTGGATCGACCCGGAGCCGCTGCTCAAAGATCTCCAAAAATAGAAAGGGGGAGAGCGCTGTGCGCGTGTTGATCATATCCGCCAACCCGGAGGCGCTGGCGGACTTCTTAAAGCAGGCGGGGCATGAAGCCAGGGAGAGCATGACCACAGACCTGGTGTCCCGCGTCTTAGACGAGTTTTTCCCCGACGCCGCGGTGTTCTGCGAGGACGCCGCCGAGATGCCCCCGGTGTCCCGCCGTGACGCCCTCCGAGAGGCCGCCTCCCGCGTCAGGGTCGTGCTCCTGGCTGGCAGGGAGAACCCCCTGGTTCCCTACGCCGCGGCGCTCGGCGTCAAGGATTTCGTCTTTCTGCCCGCTGCTCCGGCGGCTGTGCTGCACCGGCTGGAGAACCCTGCAAGCGCCGAAGAGGCGGCGGCGATGATCGACGGGGTGAAGCTGAAGGCCCCCGAGCCGGAGGAGCTGCTGGGGGAAGAGGAGCCTGCCCGGAAGCGGGAGAGGCGCCTGCCGTGGAAGCTACGGGGGCGGGGGAAGCCCAAAGAGACCGAACCTGCCGAAGCCCCCGAAAGCCGGGAGGAACGGGAGCAGGCTCGACCGGAGCGGGGGCCGAAAGAGGAAGGCGCACGGCTGCGCGAACCCCCGCCCAGGAAAAGCAGCGTGGTGCTGGTGCTTTCAGCAGGCGACCCTTCCGCCGCGGCGCTGGCCCTAGCTAGAGAGATCGCCTCCGCCGAGGGAGCCTGCTCAGTGATCGATCTCGACCCGGAGGCGCGGCTTACGAAGGCGCTCGGCCTGGGGCCGGAAGCCTTCTGGCAGAACGCCAGCGGCGGGGGGACGCTCCCCAACCCCAGGGTGCTCGTGGAGGGCGGATCCCCTATTGTCGTGTGGGGCACCGCGGGGGGAGACACCGCCGGACACGAGGAAGCCCTGCGCGCTGTGGCCTCCGTCCAGCTTATCGGAGGGCACGTCGTCGCCTGCGCTGGCGGCAGGGGGGCTTTCTGGCGGCTGGCTGGCGAGCTGGAGGGGCTCTTCGGGGCCGACCTCGGGGTGACGCTCTGCATCGACCCGCCGGAGGGTGCCCCCGTGGGCAGGAAGAGCGTAGTCATCCTCACGAGAGGGGACGCCGGGGAAGCCAGGAGGCGGGCGGACT
>JBNATO010000117.1:0-6857 GCA_049701555.1 Thermacetogeniaceae bacterium
TTTTTTAAGGAGCTAATCCCCTTCTTTCACATACTGAAATTTTACACAGCCAATTGATATGTACACCAACGGGTTGATATCAAGATTATGCTAGAAAGAGCCAAGAGCCTTTTGAATCGCCCATAACACGACACTGCTGTAGCCGAAAAATAGTAACACCGATAGAAACCGCCCTGGTCATGCACCATAGCTAAACCCCCTCTCTGAAAAGAGAGGGGGTTTAGCAAAAGGCCAATAGTTACACAATTTCCAGGTCGTCTCGGTCTCGAAGCATATAATTTTTCAAAGGAGTCAGACTGGCGAGCCAATAGAGCAGACCACCCATAATCAGAGTAAAGCCGGTGCCAGTAGTGATATAGAAAACGCTGCTCTTTATCGAAGCATTAACCGGATTGTAAACAAAAAGGAAAGCTACGACAAACGTAATCACCAAGCAGGCAACACCAATCGGGTTAACCCCGCCTGGATACCTGTAAGCATCATGCCCTTCAATGAAGTAAGCCGATTTCAGCGACAGCTTTCGCTTCCGCACAATCAGATAGTCAACTAATGCCATTCCCATAATCGGACCCTGGAGGTATGCAGCGAGAGAAATGTAAGCTCCGAAGTGTTCTGCCACACCGCCCCAGACTGTCAACGCAGAAACATAAACAAAAGCAATCATTACCAACAACCTATAGCTGACATTTGGTATCCCGCTCTTTATAACCATGGAGTTGACATAGGAACCGACCCCTTGTGTGCCAATATTTGCGAAAGCAACCAACAGCAAGCTAAGTATTGAGAAGCCGGGGCCGGCCAGTGTGGCAAGAGCTGCAGTCGGGTCGCATTCATATACACCTGTGCGAGCAGCCATAGCAAGAGCCATTACGCCACCTGCGAATATAAAGAACGGTGCAACTATGCCATAAGCAAGCGATGTGGCCCAATAACCGCTTCTTTCGGTCCTGGCAAGACGAGGCAATACCAACGCCTGAGTGGTCCAAGACAAGGCAAAAGCTGCATTTCCTTCAGCTGAAAGCATAAAATTTACAAGTGGGCTGTTTGAGGCTGCCATAGGCGGTTTGACCGCTAAAATATCGGAAAAAGGAACTGAAAAGAGACAAACTCCAACGACAATTGCTCCGCAGCTAAGCAAGGCCACTGTGAGGAACCGATTTGTCCACTTAATGACCTCAGGGCCGCCAAGCGCTATGATCGTGCCTAGCAAAACGCAAATTACCCCTAATATTCGCTCCCATATTGCCGGATTTAATTCCACCCCAAATAATATCCTCACAAGATGAATCATCGATGTGGCAAACAGATTGGCGCATACGGCATACCATCCGAAGTTTGCGTAACTGATCACTGTTGCCAGTATAGCCACCCCTCTTATTCCCAAAACAGCTCGCAGCCAAATCCACAAATCGATTCCATAACGCACTGCATATAGCACTGGCAACATTGTAATAAATATAAACGCGATATTGACGCAGAAGACATTGATGAGCAACTCTTTAAAGTTTAGGAACTGTGCAATATACCCGCCCTGAGTATAACACCACGTAGCAATGGAAAAACTGCTTGTAACAAGAAAAAGGTCCAAAAAGGAGTAGATGCGCTCATTTGTCAGTATAGGGACAACACCCATCATTGTTTCCTGTCTTATCAATTCCTCTCTCGTGGCCATTGCTTAGATCACCCCCGCCATGCACAAAACAATTAAGAAAAGACACACAATAACACTGATCACAATAGCATATACATCACCCTTACCAATTCTGCTTGGGAATTCGTAAGAATCCTGCTGCATCAGATTAAGGCGCCTTTCTGTTTCTCTGTAAATCAGCTCTTCAAGCGACTGGGCCTCCACTTTCTGAGTTTCCATTGTATTTTGAGATTCCATCGCCAGCACCTCCACCCGTTATGTTTTATTAGCAATAATCCCCCCGACAATTTCTTTAAAACCCCTCCCCCTCCCCCAAACTCCCTAGCAGAACTGGCTCTGCCAGAGAAATCCTAAATCACTTACACTGAATCATCACCTCTTTTCTGTTCCGGTTTATCAACATGGTCGCAGCAATTTTGACCATGCGCCTTCTAAGACTACCGCTTGTTCTCTCTACAGTCCCACCAAAGCGCCTTCCTTGATTTTGCAACTCCTGTCAAGGCTGGCGTTCGGCATGTTTACATATTCTTTTTCTTTTCTTGTTGTCAGAGGCGCTAAGCTTGCACATGGGGGGTTAAACAGGTACGGGTGTCATCAGGAAACAACAGGTATCTTGGGGCTGAACTGCGCTTGTGTGCCTGCAGCAAGAGAAGGCAAAAATCTGCTCAAACCAAACTCCTTGCCATTAATGCGTTGCTCAGATCAAGCATCTGCTTTGGAGAGTTCCACCAGGCGCAAGGCAAAGCGTGGAATGCTTGGGAGGAAATTCTTCTGCGAGGCCAATCCCAAAAATGAAGGCAGAAATCAGAGAACGAGCGATAAAGCGCCAGGTGGAGCGGCCTCGGAAGGGTGCTCTGATGAACCATCAAACCTATTATCGAGGAATTAGGCTTATGGTCTTTGTCAAGGATCTCAAGGCAAAAATAGCCGCTTTCGCATTGATCACATACTACAACAATCCCTCTTCCACAGCACAGGACACGGCATGCAAGGCGATCCCCAATGGGGTGACCAGCAGGGGGTTCGACGGTTTGATCACCTTGATCCCGGTCTCTTTGGCGATGACATCCCCGATGTATTTGCTGCAGCTCGTCCCACCGACCAAGTAGAGCGCTTCTATCTGATAGCCGTTCACATGCCTGCGCACTATCCCCGCAACCTTCTCCATCACGGGCTTGATCAGCGGCTGTAGGCGATCCTCCTGTGCCTTATCCTTTTTCAGCTCTTCTGCCTCTTCAAAGGGGATCTTCAACGCCCCAGCGATCACCAGGCTGAACTGGGTGCCGCCTGTGGGCTCGTCAGCCGTGTAGATGACCTCACCGTTTTGAAAGACAGCGATCCCTGTCGTGCCGCCCCCGATATCCACGACTGCTCCATCGGTTATCTTTAACACATTGTTGGCAGCGGTCGGCTCATCGATCATCCCCAAGACATCAAAGCCTGCGCTTTCAGCCACATAGCGAATCGCCCTGGAGTCAGCGTTTCCCGTCCCCGGAGGGTATGCGGTAGCCGCTGCACAGAGCTCGACGCCCAGCCTCTCCTCTAACTCTTTCTTCATCTCTTTGACGATCTCGATCGCTTTCATAAACTCCACGACTATCCCGTCGCGGACAACCTGCGCGAAGCGCATGGCACCTGCGACAGGGTTTCCCTTATCATCGACGACAGCCAGCACGATATACGCTGTGCCTAGGTCCACCCCTGTGAAGAGATGAGCCCCCGGAGCGGGCTTCACCGGCTCCTTCATAGCCCTCTCGAAGCGCTGGAGCAATTCATTGCAGCTTTCCAAAGACACGCTGATCCCCTCCGAAGATTCAAGTTATGCTTACCTCTGCCCAAGTGGCACCTCCCCAGCCTCGAAACGTCTCTTCACAGCGTCAAGCACGATCAATGCACTTCACAATCGAGCTCGGCTTGCAACGCTTAGAATTCACATAGCGTTGGAGCAGAATGCGGCGATCTCTCCCACTTGGTCTGCCAGCTCGTGCTCGTTGCGCCCTCGCAGCCAGCTCTCGGTATCCACAAGCTCGCACTCACTGCAGGGGTTGAGATGGCCGACCATACCCCTGGTCTCAACCACCCTGAAGGCTATGCACCCTTTTGTCTTACTGCATCACCCGATCCGAAATAGAGAATTATAACACGATGAACGTCACTTTTAGCAACTTCAGATAGTAAAAAAGCAAAAGCTTTGAAAAACCGAACGGTTGACTCATGGTTTATTTTATTGATATTATCTCTTTGATATCATTATAAAGTTACTATTAGTAATATTTCAACACCATTGTTTACTGGAAAGCTCTTTACGCAACAAATCACAACAGCAAGACTTTTATGCGTGCTTTTATGGGCTATGGGCCTAGATGGAGCTGGAGGGAAACCGATATGAGCGAAAGCTTTGGCAGAAAGCTGCGATATCTGCGCAAGCTGAGGAACCTGACCGCAGAAGAGCTCTCAAAGCTCTCAGGGGTCTCACGCTCGTATATCCTGCTGATCGAGTCAGGCAAGAGAAAAGAGGTCTCCAGCAAGGTCACAGCCAAGCTCGCCAAGGCGCTTCGGGTCAATCCTGACTATTTCCGGATCGAAAACGCCTCGCTTCCTATGGAAGTTTTGCCTGATCTCCCCCAGGAGATCATCGAAATGCTTCTCTCTGCTGACAGCATGCCCTATCTCAAGCTTACAGAAAAGGCCAAGCGCCACGGCCTCTCACCGGCGACCTTGGAGAAACTCATCGACATCCTGATCGAAGGGGCTGCTAACACCAACACAGAAAAAAAAAGAGATGAAAAAGCAGAAAGAAAAAACGAAGGTGAATGAAGGATCAGCGCGGACCGAGGTAGAGGTAATCCTTGCCGTCAAAGATGAACTCGACGTCTTGAGCGAGTTGGGTGTACCCCGCGAAGTCGATGTCGGCGATCTTCTTTGAACAGTAGAGCTGCGACTGAACAGCGAGGAGGGTCTCCATGCACTTCTGGAGCTCTTGCAAGGCCTCTTCCCTTCTGCGGCCGTCTTGGAGCAAGGCCCGCACGTTAGCCAGGCCTGCAAGAGCCTGGGAGTTGAGGGAAGACACCTCGCTCAATATGGCATCCTGTTCCTTGATGCACTCCTTGATCTGTTCCTCTGCCTGCTTGCGCGCAGTGACGTCTGTGATGAACCCTTCGAACAGCTCTTCCCCTTTCGAGGTCCTAAACCCCCTGCACTGCTCCCAAACCCACTTCACGGTTCCATCCGCAGTTATTATCCTGTACTCCTGCTGGAAAGGCCTCCCCTCCTCGAAGTCGACCATCGCCACATCCCACACCCGCTCTCTGTCATCGGGATGGATCAGGTCGTTCCAGGAGACCTTCCTGTTGTCGATCAGGTCGGAGGGATGGTACCCTGTGAGCTCATAGCACCTCCCTACGATCCACTTCATCGTCCAGTTTCTGTCATTCAGACAGCGGTAGGCGATGCCTGGGAAGCGCCCCATCAGTGTAAAGTGAACTATCTCCTCCTCCCAAGAGCGCTTCTGCTTTTTCTTTCCATCCCCCACCTCATTGACGAAGACATTGTAATAACGCACGCTCCCCTCCCTGTCGCGGACGAGCTGGCGGAAGACCTCGACTTTGATGCGGGTGCCATCTTTCCTTATGTACTCCTTGAGGTAAGGCTTGGACTCACCCGTCAGATAAAGTTCTTTGATCTTTTGGGTCTCCAGTTCCCTCCATTCAGGCGGCGTCAGATCGATGTCCCACCTCATCCCCCGCAGTTCTTCCTCCGAAAAACCTGTCAGCTCGCAAAATGCCTGGTTGCAGATCATGATCCTGCCGTCAGGATAGGTCAGGGCAAAGGGTTGCTCGGCAGCAGTCATCTTTGTGCCCAGCCTCCTTTTTAAAGAGAGTGCGCTGCTGTCGGACCCTCGCTCCTCTCTCTCTTTAGCATCCGCCAGCCATCAGAACACTTGGCGGCTCTGACGGCGGCCGAGTCCCTCAGCAGGCGCTGAATTATGTTCAATAACCGATTCCGCTAAACCTCTGTCTTATCTTGCGAAGATGTGGACGATCTTGCGAAGCTCGCTCTGCAAACTGTTTCTGACAGAAGCCTTGTGCTAAAGTAAAAGCGAGCACGGGGTTCCGTGTGGACCTCATGCTCCAACTCACTCCGGGAAGAAGTGAAGGCGCTATGCCCGACTGCACAGCCGAACTCAGAAAAATCCTGAAGAAGGCGGAACAGGAGCAGAGCCTCACAAAAGAAGAGCTCCTCTTCCTCCTGACGTTAGAAAGAGAGGAAGAGGCAGAGCTCCTCTTCAGAACCGCCCGAGAGCTCAGGGAGAGGTACTTTCAGAACGAGGTCTTTCTCTACGGCTTTATCTATTTCTCCACATGGTGCCGCAACGACTGCGCCTTCTGCTACTACCGCAGATCCAACAGAATCCCTCACCGCTACCGAAAGTCAGACGAAGAGATCCTCGAGGCAGCTGAGAGGTTAGCGGAATCAGGGGTGCACTTGATCGACCTGACATCTGGCGAGGATGAGGACAACTACTCCCGACCAGGTGCCTTCGAGAGGATAGCCTCTCTGGCAAGGGAGATCAAAAAGAGGCTGAATGTCGCCGTGATGCTCTCCCCGGGGGTGGTTCCCAAGAGCGCCCTGCAGCTGTTCGCGGCATCAGGAGCCGATTGGTACGCCTGCTACCAGGAGACACACAATCCCCAGCTCTATGAGAGGCTACGGCTGCATCAGGGCTTTGAGGAGAGGCTTCAGGCTAAGCTCTTCGCCCGCAGCTGCGGGATGCTCGTGGAAGAAGGGATCCTCAAAGGAGTGGGCGAAACCTACGCCGATGTCGTGGACTCTTTCGGCTTCATGCGTTCCCTTGGGGCGCAGCAGGTCCGCGTCATGAGCTTTATCCCCCAGAAGGGAACCCCGATGGAGCACAGCGCTACCCCTGACAGGCTTGAGGAGCTCAAGGTGATCGCCGTAATGCGCATTCTGTTCCCCGACCGGCTGATCCCCGCATCCCTCGATGTGGACGGTATAGACGGCCTGGAGGCCAGGCTGAGGGCGGGGGCAAACGTGATCACATCCCTCATACCGCCCAAGCTTGGTCTGGCGGGGGTCGCCCAAAGCGCCAGAGACATCGAGGAGGGCTACCGCACCGTCCAGGGGGTCATCCCTGTTCTGGAGAAGCTCGGGATGGCGCCGGCAGCGAAGGATCGCTACCTGAAAT
>JBNATO010000118.1:0-6849 GCA_049701555.1 Thermacetogeniaceae bacterium
CCAGATAGGGGCGGCGATCGGTTCAGCTGTGGGGCAGGCCCTGCGGCTCTCTGAGCGGGGGATCATAACCCTCGTGTCCTGCGGAGTGGCTGCGGGGATCTCCGGCATCTTCGGCGCCCCCTTTGCTGGGGTCCTCTATGCCGTGGAGGTTGTGATGGAGGGGAGAGGGAGCGGGATCTTCAGCTATGCCTTCGTCTCAGCGGTCGTGGCAGACCTTGTGGTGTGGAGCCTGAAGGGGAGCGCCCCTGTTTTTGCTGTGACCCCTTGTTCTCTAGCGCATCCGCTCGAGCTGTTGCTCTATGCCCTCCTGGGTGCGGCGGCAGCGGCTGTCGCCTGGCTGTTCATGAAGGCCTTCTACGGCACCGAAGACCTCTTCAAGAGATTGGCCTTCCTTCCTGAGTGGCTGCTTCCGGCTCTCGGCGGGGTAGCCTTTGGGATCTTTGGGGCTGTGCTTCCCCAGTCGCTTGGGAGGGGGGAAGGTGTCGTCGCACAGATTCTGGACGGGAGGCTGAACTCCGCCTCGATGCTGGCAGCCCTATGCCTTGCCAAGATTGTCACCACATCCGTTACCCTCGGTTCTGGAGGTTCTGGTGGGCTGCTGTTCCCCGCCCTGTTCATCGGAGCTGCTCTGGGGGGTAGCCTCGGTTCTGCTTTTTGCAGCCTGCTGCCTGGTGTTGCTTCGGGAAGCAGCGCATATGCGGTTGCCGGGATGGCCGCCCTCTTCGCCGCTCTCAATCACGCTCCGGCGACAGCTGTGCTGCTCGTAGCGGAGATCACCCGAGATTACTCGCTGCTGATTCCCATCATGCTCTCCTCAGGGGTCGCTGTCCTGCTGGCGCGGGCGCTGAGCCGGGAGAACATCGATACGATGAAGCTCGCCAGGCGCGGCGTTTACCTGCACAGCGACAGCGATGAGAGGGAAGGCTTTTCTGCATCGGCGAGCAAGATAGCATTTGAATTGAGGCCTGCTGCTGGGGCCTCTAAGGTTTTCGATTCGATTCGGAAAGAGGGGGAGCGATTTCAGTGAAGCTGCGGGCTCGTTTGCTCTGGATGTTGGCATTGGCGATGGCCGTGACCGTTGCCGTGGTTTGCATCGGAATCTCAGGCTTGGGGAGGGTCAATGAGAAAGCGCGATCGATTGAAGAGGTCTATCTCCCCAGCGTGCAGCTGATCCTAAACGCCGACAGAGACCTCTATCAGGTCTATGTCGCAGCCCTTCGCCTACCCGAGTTTCAGCCGGGGAGCTCGGGGTGGAACAGCTGTCTCAAAGAGATAACAGACAACTACCAGCAGGTTGTCGACAGGGTGGATGGCTATGCCAAGCTGGCGACTGTGCAGCAGCAGCGCGATGTCATCGCCCAGCATGTGGCTGCAAGGGAGAAGTGGAAGGGTGAACTCGACCGCTACATCAGCCTCCTGGAGCAGGGGACGCCAGAAGGAAGGCAGCAGGCGGATGCCGTGCTTCGCCAGATGGAGTCCAGCTTCGAGAGCGTCAGGGAGCCTCTGAACACGCTCACAGAGACCTCTCTGCAGATGGCCGAAGGAGCCAAGAAGGAGATCTCTTCTGTCTATGCGGAGAGCAGGAATACGGCCTTGGTGGTCTCCCTGTTGGGCATGGGCGTCCTCTTGTTGTTGACTGTCATCCTGATGATGAGGATCACCAGGCCGCTCGGCTTAGCATTGGATTGTCTGGGATCGATAGCCAGCGGAGACTTTACGAGGCCTGTGCCTGAGCAGTTCCTGCGCATGAAGGACGAGATCGGGATGGTTGTGCGCGCTGTCGACCAGCTGCAGTCCGGCATCAAGCCGCTGTTGAGGGACCTCAGGTCCGATGCCCAGACGTTGGCCGGCAACGCCGAGGCATTGAGCGCCACATCGGAGGAGATAGCCTCTTCTTCAAACGAGGTGGCCAACGCCATACAGCAGGTGGCTTCCGGAGCTGGCGAGCAGGCGAGCCACCTTCAGGAGATCCTCAACCTCCTCCAGAACATGGCCACAAGCATGGAGAGGGTGGATGTCGAGTTAGGAAAGGTGAAGGCGAGCAGCGATGAGGCCTCAAGACTGGCCGATGCGGGCAAGAGGGAGCTTGACATGCTCATCTCCTCTATCGAGGAGGTGCGGCGGGCTTTCGGCGAAGTGGCCGATAGGCTGAAGGGCCTGAGCGGGTCTGTCGAACAGATCGGGGAGATCCTGGAGGTGATCAACGGGATCGCTGAGCAGACCAACCTCCTCGCTCTGAACGCGGCGATCGAGGCAGCAAGGGCGGGTGATGCCGGCCGCGGCTTCGCGGTGGTCGCCGAGGAGGTGCGGAAGCTGGCGGAGCAGTCGCGGGCTTCCTCGGACAGGATCAAGGCTCTCCTAAACGCCATCAGTTCCGATACATCCGAGGTGGTGAAGACTTCGGATGAGGTTGCCAGGCAGGTGGAAGCGCAGCTGGAGAACGTTGAGAAAACAGTCAAGTCGTTTGACGATATCCTGGGGTCTGTCGCCGCCATAGCGCCGATGATCGAGACAACGTATTCCGAGCTGGACAGCACTGTGAAGGCGAAGGACGTGGTTCTGGAACGGGTGCAGAGCATCAGCGCTGTTTCCCAGGAGACATCGGCCTCCGCTGAGGAGATCTCAGCGGCAGCTGAGGAGCTTTCCGCATCCACTCAGGAGATAGCCGCCAACGCTCAGCAGGTGCTGGATGTGGCCAAAAAGTTGGAGCAGAAGATCGAGCGCTTTAAGGTTTAGATAGATGCGCGGCGCCACCGGCTTTTCTGCCTGGCACATGCGCTCTTCTTTGTGAAGGGTCAGGCCGAATACCGCTGGACATCGCTGAATGGGTGAGGTATCCTTGAGGCTGGGTGAAGAGGGATGGACCGTCAGCGATGGCTTGAGGTTTTGAACAAGGTGGCCTCCGGCGAGCTGAGCCCTGAGGATGCCTTGAGCAGGATCCAGCACCTCCCTTACGAGGACATTGGCTTTGCCAAGATCGACTATCACCGCGCTGTTCGCTGCGGCTTTCCAGAGGTGGTTTTCTGCCAGGGGAAGAAGCCTGAGGAGGTGGCGGAGATCTTCAGGAGGATGGCCCCATTGGCAGGGACCGTTTTGGGGACAAGGGCCGATGAAAGGGTTTATGCGGCAGTGAGGGATGTCTGCCCTGATGTCGAGTATTTCGAGAGAGCCCGCTGCCTTGTCTGCGGGATGCCTGCGGAGCCTGTTTACCCGGGCAAGGTGCTCATCCTCACCGCCGGAACCGCTGACCTCCCGGTGGCGGAGGAGGCCCTTGTCTGCGGGAAGGCGATGGGCAACAGGGTTGAGTTGCTCGCAGATGTCGGCGTCGCCGGGCTGCATCGACTTCTTGACCACCGCCGAAAGCTTGATGAGGCGACGGTGATCGTCGTTGTCGCCGGGATGGAGGGGGCGCTGGCGAGCGTCGTCGGGGGGCTCACAGATAAGCCGGTGATCGCTGTCCCGACAAGCGTGGGGTATGGAGCAAATTTCCACGGGCTCGCTGCCTTGCTGACGATGCTCAACTCCTGCGCACCCGGTGTGGCAGTGGTGAACATCGACAACGGGTTTGGCGCTGCTGCGGTGGCCACAGCTATCAACCGGCTGCTTGCCGGATGATCACCTCTCCTGCTTCAGGGGAGCCCTGATCCCCTCCCAGAGGGCAGCGGCCCCGATGAGCAGGAAGACGAAGCCTGTTGCTCTGTTGAACAGGGCTGGTCCGATATACTTCCTGAGGGCAACCCCTGCTGTTACTTCGAGGATCACGCAGAGGGTGAGGGCGATGGCGCTGGCGGCGTAGATGAGCCAGCGCCTTTTGGAGTTGTTGCTGGCCAGCAGCAACACCGCCAATTGGGTCTTATCCCCCATTTCGCACAGGATGATCAGGCAGTAGGTGGTTAGCAATGTGAGCAGCTTTTCTGCCATCAGCGGCACCCTCCCCAAAGCCCCAGGGCTAGCAGGATCCCCATGACGATGAATGCCGCTCCTGAGACGACCCGCAGCGCCGACGGCTTGATGTAGCTGGCGATGACCTTGGAGCCGATGATCACCTCCAGGAGGGAGGTGCAGATCAGGGCTGTTGCAGAGCCCAGCCCGACCCAGAGGACATGCGCCGGTTTTGCGCCGGCGAGCAGAAGCGTCGTTATTTGGGTTTTATCTCCCATCTCGGAGAGAAATACCAGGCCCATGGTTGTGAAGAAGAGACGCCAAGGGAGATTGTTGAAGAAAATCCTCACGGAACCCTTTCTTCCCCCTTCGGAGCGAAAAACTCTGCGAAGCTGCAGAGGCCGCTCTGCTGCTAAAAGAGTTAGCTGTGGCTGACCGTTAAACCGGACATTTTATCTTATTCAGGGAAGATGCGGTTGGTTACCGGAAGTGGTTGTACGGGCAGCGGGGCCACAAAAAAATCGCAGATTGGGCTCTGCGATCCTCGTTCTGTACTTCTTTTCTTAACTCCTCTTGTTATCGGTTTTATCGAAGGCGATCAGGTAGTATTTGTCCCCCAGCTTTTGCTCCAGGTCGCGTATCTGTTTTTCCTCTGCTTCGTTGATTTTGGCTATCTTGAGATCGCCCAGCGTGCTTCTGGCTTCCATCTCGGTTCACCTCCGGTTCTATCATGCCCATTGTGATATCTCCTTATTCCGGATCTTCAGCAAGGACTCTTCCTTACCCCGAAATCTTTTGCCAGAAACGAAGTTTAGGGAGAGAAGCTGTTCCTCAAGAAGAAGGAGAGAGGTTAAAGGAAAAAGGGGTTTCCTCACAGAAGATATGAGGGACAAAGAACATTCTTTTTGCCGGAGGCGATCGCCTCTTGGAGTGGAAAAGGGACGAGATATGCGCGCTGATCAGGGAAGCACAGGACGGAAACTCTGAGGCCCGGGAAAGGCTGATCGACGAGCACCTCCCTTTTGTTAAGAGGATCGTTTCCGGTCATGTTGCCGGGAACGAAGAGGTTAGCAGCTGTGAGGAGTACAGCATCGGCCTGATCGCGCTGAACGAGGCGATCGACAGCTATAAGCCCGGTCTCCGCTCCTTCCGCTCCTTTGCGGCAGATGTTATCAGGAGGCGGCTCATCGATTACCGCCGCTCCCAGAACAGGCATCGCGAAAAAGTCTTATACCTCGCTGATCTTCAGGAACCCGCCGCCCATGATGTTTCCAAGGAGGATGTCGAAGGCAGGCCGGAAATAGATTCCTTCCTAGCCCGGCTTAGAGAGCACGGCATCGGGCTGCAGGACCTGATCAGCGGAACACCAAAGCACCACGATACCAGAGTCTTGTGCGCCCGCATCGCCATGGCAGTCGTTGAGGATGCGGAGCTCAGGAGCCATTTTCAGCGCTACCGCTCGCTTCCACTGAGGAGGCTGGTGGAGCGCCTCGGCGTCAGCGCCAAGACTGTGGAGCGGCACAGGAAGTACATCGTCGCACTTTGCCTGATCCTGATGAGCGATCTGGAGGCGATGAAGTGTTATATAGAGCGGTTGGGCAAGGGAGGTGGGGAGGATGCCTGAGAGAGGAACGGTGATCAGGGTTTTGCCGGGAAACCGGGCGGTGATCATGTCCAGCCGCTGTGAGTTCAAAGAGATCAGGGTCGGGAGTGGAGTCAAACCCGGGGATGAGGTCGTTTATTCACCTGAGGATGTCTGCGGAAGGCAGCCCCCTCTCAGAGCCGCTGCCATGGTGGCCTCGTTCCTGCTGTTTTGTCTGATCGCCTGGTCGGCCTTTCAGCATATTGCCAGCGCCAGGGTTTACGCCAGGATCGCCTTCCAGATCAACCCTGGATTGGAGATCACCCTCGACCGCAGCCTCAGGGTGAGGGGCGCCTCCGCCTTCGACAGGGAGGGAGAAGCCCTGGTGAAGGGCGCCGCTCTCACGGGGCTCTCTATAGATGATGCGGTTTCCAGGATCGTCGGCTTCTGCCTGCGACAGGGCTACCTCGAGAGAGGCGTTCCCAATTATATGGCTGTTTCTCTCTATTCCCCAGATGAGGCTGGTTTCGGCAGGCTGCTGCAGCGGCTTGACGAGAAGCTGGCGCAGGAGTTGGAAGGGGGAGGGGTTGAGGCCTACGTCTACTACCTCCGGGTTGATCGGGCCGAATGGAGGCGTGCTCAGAAGCTGAGGGTCTCTCCGATTGCCTACATCCTGCGGGAGCGCGGGAAGATCCAAGTGGGTAATCGAGCAACATCTGTCAGCCTGAAGAACCCCTCCCTTAGAGAGGCGGCGTCGCGTTTGGCCGTCAAGATCAGGCATTCGCAGAGGAAGCGGAAGGTTATCAATGGAGCGGAAGACGCTTTGAAACTGCTGCAGGGAGGGGAGAGAAGCTATCCTCCGAAAACCGAGGTGGCCCCGGAGACCACGGGTAGAAAGCCTCCGGGTGAACCGGTCGCTGGTGAGGGGGGAGGAGCGGATGCCAAAGGGGCCTCCTCTGGCCAGATGAGGGGCGGTTCTCCGGATTTCAGAGAGGGGAGAAGGGGTGCTTCCAGCGCCGGTGTTCCTCTGTCGGATGGAGAGCAGCAGGCGAACCCCTCAAAAGACGGTCACCTTTCGAAGATCAATAGTGAAAGCAGAAGATCATTCCAAGGAGGAGGATGGAAGGGTGAACAGTAGAGCGAAGCTCAGAGGGCTGGTTGTGGTGTTCCTTGTTGTGGCGTTGGTTTTGGGAACCATCCCTTCAGCTGCTCTGGCGGTGGGTGTAGCTGCTGGTGCCGGCGGTGAGCAACGGATTGAGCTGAAAAACCAGGCTGTGGTGGAGAGCCAGAGCCCTTCGGATGTTGCCGGATTGCTCCGGGAAGCTTGCCAGAGGTTGGAAGAGCTGAAGAGGGTGAGGAAGCAGACCGAGGCATCGTGGCAGGTG
>JBNATO010000119.1:0-6817 GCA_049701555.1 Thermacetogeniaceae bacterium
CCTCCACGAACTCAACATCCCCTTCGGGTTCCCCTCCAAGATTTTATTATAATTTGATTTAAAGGTGGATAGATGCTCTTTAGTCTATCATAACATTGGCTAAATTATTATGCAAGATTCAAATTGTCAGCAATGATTTGAATTCTTTCAATCGCCTGAGTCGCACCTGTTTTAGGTTCGATCTCGAGAAAGAGGGCGTCGAGTTCAACCGCGCCGCTTGCCACCTCAAATCTTGTCGGGCGTTGTGTGAGGAACTTGTTGATTACTTGTTCTACTTTGACACCGAGAACGGAATCACGGGGTCCAGTCATGCCGACATCTGTTATATAGCCCGTTCCTTTTGGCAATATTCTCTCATCGGCGGTCTGTATATGAGTATGAGTCCCGATTACTGCAGAAACACGCCCATCCAGATACCATCCGAATGCTACTTTTTCTGATGTTGCTTCAGCGTGGAAGTCGACAATCACGACAGGTGTCTTTGTTTTTAAAGATTCAAGTATCTGGTCGATTATCCTAAAAGGACAGTCAAGAGGGGGGAGGAAAACCCGACCTGCGAGATTAACTATCCCCACTTCGATGTCCTGCTTAGTCTTTACAACAACATAGCCTTGCCCGGGTGTACCAGGTGGGTAGTTTGCCGGTCGGACAATTCTTTTATCGTTGTCGATGAAACTGTATACTTCTTTTCGATCCCAGACATGGTTTCCCATTGTCAGCACATCGATCCCTGTTTCATAAAGTTCTTGGGCTATTTCTTCTGTTATCCCATTTCCACCTGCAGCGTTTTCTCCATTAGCAATTATAAGTTCTGGTTTATATTTTTCTTGGAGAAATGGCATCAATTCTTTGACTGCTCTGCGGCCTGGTCTGCCTACAATATCCCCAATAAATAAAACTCTCAATACATCTTTCCTCCTACCGTTTAAGTATACCCAAAATTATTATATTGAATAAGCTGTGTTTAAAAAAGCCGCAGAGAAAGTTGTTGGAGAACACTCCCCAACAGCCTCCTGCGGCATATCACCTTAAATTCACTTTATTTGGCATAGTCTACAGTTCTTGTTTCTCTAATCACAACCACTTTGATCTGTCCAGGGTATTCTAATTCCTCTTCGATCTTCTTGACGATATCATGTGCTAGCTGTGCTGCCTGCAAATCATCAATCACTTCAGGTTTGACCATTATTCGCACTTCTCTACCAGCTTGGATGGCGTATGCTTTTTCAACACCTTCAAATGAATCTGCTATTTCTTCTAGCTTTTTAAGCCTCTTCAGATAAGTTTCGAGTGTTTCTCGTCTAGCCCCGGGTCTTGCAGCTGATATTGCGTCTGCTGCTTGGACGAGAACGGCTTCTATTGTTTCTGGTTCGTAATCTCCATGGTGGGCTAGGATACAATGAACTACTTCTGGGCTTTCGTGATATTTGCGCGCTAGCTCAGCTCCGATTGTTACGTGAGGTCCTTCAATCTCGTGATCTACAGCCTTTCCAATATCGTGAAGCAAACCGGCCCTTTTTGCGAGTTGAACGTCTGCTCCCAACTCAGCTGCCATTGTCCCTGCAAGGTAAGCAACTTCTAATGAGTGTTTTAAAACATTTTGGCCATAGCTGGTGCGAAATTTGAGCCTACCTAGTAACTTGATCAATTCCGGATGTAAGTTAGGGACTCCTACTTCAAAGGCTGCTTGTTCACCTTCCTCTCGAATTTGCTGTTCGATTTCCTTCTGAGATTTTTCAACCATTTCTTCGATGCGAGCTGGGTGAATTCTTCCATCAGCGATTAATTTTTCTAAGGCAATGCGTGCTGTTTCGCGCCGTATCGGGTCAAACCCCGAAAGTATCACGGCTTCAGGAGTATCATCTATAATCAGATCTACTCCTGTTAGCGTCTCTAAGGTTCTAATATTCCTTCCTTCTCTACCAATAATGCGACCTTTCATTTCATCATTTGGGAGAGGCACAACAGAGACTGTTGTCTCGGCGACGATATCCACAGCGCACTTCTGGATTGCAGTTGCTACTATTTCTCTCGCCCTTTTTTCTGCAGTCTCTCGAGCCTGAGCCTCTGCTTCCTTGATGATCATGGCTGCTTCTCGTTTGACTTCTTCGCGAACGTTGTTTAGGAGCAGCTCTTTTGCTTCTTCGGTAGTCAGCCCAGATATGCGTTCTAATTCTGCCTTTTGTTTTTCTATTAATTCATCGAGTTGATTTTGCAATTGAGATAATTCTTGTTCTTTTTTTAGGAGAGTTTCTTCTTTCTTCTCAAGGCTCTCCAGTTTTCGATCCAGCGCTTCTTCCTTTTGGAGCAGACGTCTTTCTAGTCTCTGGATTTCATTGCGGCGTTCGCGATTCTCTCGCTCAGCTTCGTTTCGCATTGCATGTATTTCTTCTTTTGCTTCCAGGATTGCTTCACGTTTTTTGGCTTCAGCTTCTTTTTGTGCCTCTTCTAGGATGCGTTTGGCTGCTTCTTCTGCTGATGCAATCTTTGCTTCAGCCAGATGTTTCCGCAGTAGGTATCCGCCTAATAGACCCAACAGGAGTGCGATTGCAGAAAGAGCCACTAGGATAACGGTTGGTACTGCGTTAATCCTCTTCACCCCCTCCTTTTTCCTGATTATATCTTTTTATCAGCAAAATTAATATTAGCACACAAAAAATAGAACCGAGTAGAAACCCGGTCCATAGAAACCCCACCACATTCTTATTAATTTCTAGGAATAAAGAGTTAAGTGCTTAAATTACCTTTATGTAAACTGTGGCAGAAGTTCTATTCATTGTTCCTACTTCTTCTAATTCTATAATTGATTGAAAAACATGTCAAGAAACCTGGTCTTTTCAATTTTCCTGTTTCCGTTATCATAACTCTTCCCCACTAAATTCATCTGTGGCATTTAGTTTTGGAATAACAGATTGATTGCTTAGCATTGTGCGTATCTTCTCTCTAATCTCTTCAGCGATCTCTTGATGTTCTTTTAGAAATTCTTTGGCGTTTTCTCGTCCTTGACCTAGGCGCTCATTATTATAACCAAACCAAGACCCTGACTTGGCGATAATACCTAATTCTAGCCCTAAGTCTAGGATTTCTCCTTCTCGGGAAATTCCTTGACCGTACATAATATCAAATTCTGCTTGTTTGAAAGGAGGAGCAACCTTGTTTTTCACAACCTTAACCCTTGTTCTATTGCCGACAACCTCTGTCCCCTGTTTGATAACATCTACTTTTTTTACTTCCATTCTAACAGATGCGTAGAATTTCAGTGCTCTTCCGCCTGGCGTGACTTCTGGGTTGCCGAACATAACCCCTACTTTTTCTCTTATTTGGTTGATAAATATTGCTGTTGTTCGGGATTTGCTGATAGCTCCGGTTAGTTTTCTCAATGCTTGTGACATCAAGCGTGCCTGTAATCCCACATGAGCGTCTCCCATTTCTCCTTCCAGTTCTGCTCTAGGCACTAGCGCCGCCACCGAGTCTATTACAACGACATCCACAGCACCGCTTCTGACCAGCGTTTCGGCAATTTCCAAGGCTTGTTCTCCTGTATCAGGTTGGGATACCAAGAGATTATCGATATCCACTCCTAACTTTTGAGCGTAAACCGGGTCGAGAGCGTGTTCAGCATCTATGAAAGCAGCTATTCCTCCTGTTTTTTGGGCCTCTGCTATGATGTGAAGAGCTACAGTTGTCTTTCCAGATGACTCGGGGCCAAAAATCTCGATTACTCTTCCTCGGGGAACTCCCCCTACGCCAAGAGCTAAGTCTAATGCAAGGCTTCCTGTAGAGATTACTTCTATATTCAATCGTGAAGGTATATCCCCTAACCGCATGATGGAGCCTTTGCCAAAAGCCTTTTCGATTTGTGAAACTGCTAGGTCAAGGGCCTTGGCTTTTTCGTTCATTTTTTTCCCTCCAAAACAAATGTTCGGTTTCCCATAATTATATGCTAGATGGTAAGGCTTGTCAATCAGGAGGATCGGATGTTTTCAGAAGAGTTTTTTCGAAGAGGATACGCTGCTAATGAGCTGTACCTGGGCCCTGCTGGTGTGAGGACGCTTTTCATGAGATGAAGCTCTTGGACCTCGATATCTCTGATTTGTGAAGAAAAAGGTGCTTCCCTGAGCTCATTGAAATATTTTATGAACATTTCGAGATTGGAGTTAGAACGGAACCTTCCTATCGTCAAATGGGGCTGAAACTTTTTCTCTTCTCTTGGAAAGCCTGCCGCAGAGAGTTCATTCTCGATTTTTGAATGAAGCATCTTTAGTTTTTCTACTTCGCCAGATAGCCCTAGCCAAATAACACGGGGGTTAGCAAGATCAGGAAATACTCCTAATCCTTCATAGCTCAGGGTGAACTGTTCGATTTGTGGTATTACCCGATTTAAAATTTTGTTTATTTGTTGGATCTCCTTTGCGTTGAGGGAGCCAAAAAATTTCAAAGTCAGGTGATAGTTTTCCTCTTCTACCCATTTTACGTCTAATGGAAGTTTTTTTAGTTTAGAAGAAAACTGCTGATGAATTGCTTTTCTGATATCGCCGGGAAGGAGAATTGCAAGAAATGAACGGATTTTCTCACGGCTGGCATTATTAGACAAGAAATCACCCCTTTGATCTCATTATATAACGGCGCAGCAGATCCAAGGCTGCTTTTGCTGCCAACGTTTTAACAGTTACTCTGCCTAATCCGGGGTAGAATAGCTTTGAATAAAAAGACTCTTGGGAAGTTGAAAGTGCTACATATACAGTGCCGATAGGTGCATCAGGAAGACCGCCTGTAGGCCCAGCAAAACCAGTAGTGGCTAGACCTATATCGGAATTAAACAACCGTCTTATACCTTCAGCCATCTCCATCGCTGTGTTTGGGCTCACCTCGGTGAATTTTTCCAATGTTTCTGGCTTTACACCTAAATGCTTTAACTTAACTTCATTTTGATATGCAACAATTCCTCCTCGCAGGTACTCAGAACTTCCTGGTACGTCGGTGAGGTAGTTCATGATGAGTCCTCCGGTGCATGATTCTGCAACACCGAGTGTAAGCCCGCTGCTTCGCATAAGTTCAGCAACCTTACCTGGTAGCGTCTCTTCATCGATTCCAAAAAGATCTTCTCCGAGGGCTTGTTGTATCTCCTTTTCCAATTCTTCAAAAAGTACTGGTTCATCGGCTGACACTTGTAGGCTAATGTAAACTTCTCCTGCCCTGGGCAAAAAGCTGAATTTCGCCGATGTATTGCGAGCTTTATCTAAGATTCTTTTCAATCTTTCCAATACTACGGTTTCTCCAATGCCGCATACTTTAAAACAGCGTTTAAGATATAGTCGGGTATGAGGTACATTGTGGAAGAGAAAAGGTTTCACTTCTTTTAAGAACATCTGCCGAAGTTCTTCCGGAGGGCCAGGGAGTGCCAAGATTATTTTGGAGTTGAAGTTGACAACTATCCCTGGCGCAGTTCCTAGAGGATTTGGAAGGGCAATGGCTCCATACGGGATATAAGCTTGATTGATATTAGAAGGAGGGGTCTCTTTCCCTCGCCTTTTGAAGTAAGCTTGTATTTCTTCCCATAGTTCGCTGCGGAATTCCAGAGGCATCTGGATCGACTCAGCGATTGCTTCTCTTGTGACGTCATCAGGCGTTGGGCCTAGCCCTCCTGTTACAACGATCAAGTCAGCTCTACCAAGGGCTTCGCAGATTGCGCTTTTGATTTCTTCTAGATTATCACGCACGGTGCTTGTCCTGATAATTTCATATCCGCACGTTTGCAATTGATTTACCAAAAAGGGAGTGGTTGTGTTTTCTACCTGTCCTGTAAGCAATTCGTTTCCTGTTGCTATAATTTCCACTCTTTTCATAGTAGCCTCAGCCCTTATGGTTCGATTTGATTTTTTAATTCAGTATTTCTGATGCTTAATCTTCTTCGCAATAAATCTCCTTCGATGTACTCCTCGTCAACCAACATCTCAGCGATCTCTTTAAGAATATCGAGATGAGAAGCAAGAATTTCCTCTGTGGCTTTTTCTTGCTGTTCTATAATTTCTTTTATGGTTTCGTTTATCAATTCTTTAGATATCCCTTCCTCCCATATGATACCTAATGGCGAGAGCCCCGCTGTAACTATTTGCTTGGCTAACTGTACAGCCTGTTGAAAATCGTTTGATGAGCCTGTGCTCAGAGAACCCAGTAGCAGCTTTTCTCCAACTGCTCCTGCTAGAAAAACCTGGATTTGTTTCTCCAGATGGTCTTTGGTATATAGATAAATGTCGTCTTCAGGTATTTGGCGCATGTATCCCAGAGCTCTGCCTCTTGTTGTGACTGTAAGATGGGATACCGAACCGGGACGTATGACCTCGCTGACAATAGCATGTGCTGTCTCATGGATAGCGATCCTATAAAGTTCTTCTCTGCTTGGCTTGCGATCTATTTTTTCACCCATCATCACTTTGTCAATAGCTTCTTTGAAGTGACGCTGATGAATGTAAGGCGATTTTTCTCTAAGCGCTAAAATAGCTGCCTCGTTCGTTACGCTTTCCAGTTGTGCTCCTGAAAAGCCAAAGGTTTCTTGAGCGATTTTTTCTAGTTCTACATCATCTGCTAGTGGCTTGTTCCGGCAGTGAAGTTTGAGGATCTGGTAACGTCCCGTTTTATCTGGCAGATCAACACGGACTATGCGGTCAAAACGCCCTGGACGCAAAAGAGCAGGGTCTAACATATCGTCTCTGTTTGTGGCGCCGATCACGAGTATCTTGACTCTATCATCGCTACGTAGACCGTCCATTTCTACAAGCAACTGGTTTAGTGTCTGATCGTACTCAAGGTGTTCAGT
>JBNATO010000120.1:0-6682 GCA_049701555.1 Thermacetogeniaceae bacterium
TGCTGCGCCGTGATCGAAAGGTGCAAGTCGGCAGGTCTTCCCATAAGCGGGCTGCTCACCCCCACGGCCATGCGCGGCAAGGGTGACCTGATGAGGACCAGAGAAGCCGGGGCGGACAGAGTGGGGATCGCCATCGATGCGGCTACAGAAGGGCTTTTCGAAAGGCACCGCGGGAGCGGTGTAAACGGGCCGCATAGATGGGATCGCTACTGGGAAGCCGTAGCCGAGGCTGTGGAGGTGTTCGGGAGGTATAGAGTCGGCGTTCATCTGATCGTGGGGCTGGGTGAAACTGAAGAAGAGATGGTGAAGGCAATAACCAGAGCACACCGGATGGGAGCCCTGACTCACCTCTTCTCCTTTTTCCCGGAAAGCGGCAGCCTTTTGGAGAAGCATCCCCAGCCTTCTTTAGGGCAGTACCGCCGGGTACAGCTTGCCCGCTACCTGATCAACGAGGGTCTCATCTCAGGCGAGGAGATCCGCTTTTCTCCGGAGGGAAGGATCCTCGATTACGGAATCGATATCGAACCCTACCTCAGCGAAGGTTTGGCTTTTATGACCTCAGGGTGCCCGGGAGAAGATGGGCTCCTTGCCTGCAACAGGCCGTTCGGGAACGAGAGGGCAAGCGAACCCATAAGAAACTTCCCATTTGTGCCCACGAAGAAGGATCTCGAAGAGATTCGCTCTCAGCTATGGGAAGGAGCCTCCGATGGCGGGGCTTAGCGAGCTGATCCGGGCAGCTTGGGAGACCGGGCGGAAGCTTGGGGACAGGATCGCCTTCTCGGCTCCAGGAGCGAAGCATTATCACAACAGGTTCTTCAGGAACAGGCGGAGCTCCTTTGTCAACCTAAGCGTGACGGGGAATGCCTGCGCCTGCCGCTGCGCCCATTGCGGAGGGAAGCTGCTGGAGACGATGATCCCAACACCGACCCCGGAGGAGATGTGTCGGCTCGTGGACCGGCTGGCGAAGAGAGGCTGCCGCGGGATCCTTGTTAGCGGGGGCTCGGATGCGAGCGGCGAGGTGCCCCTGCTCCCGTTTGCCGGCGCCATCAGATATGCCAAAGAGAGGGGGTTGCGGGTTCTCGTCCATACAGGTTTGGTCAGAAGGGAGACGGCTGTTGCCTTGAGGGAAGCGGGAGTCGACCAGGTTTTGCTGGATGTGATCGGCGACGAGAACACGATCAGAGAGGTTTACCATCTTGACCGCAGCGCTGAAGATTATCTGGAGGCGATGCTGACCTGCCGGGAAATTGGGCTAGAGATCGCTCCCCATGTGGTTATCGGGCTGCATTACGGCCGCCTCCTTGGTGAGATGAATGCCTTGGAGATGATCAGCCGGGCAGAACCTCAGGCGGTGGTGCTCGTCGTCCTCACGCCGATGAAGGGAACGGAGATGGCCGGGGTGGAGTCTCCGCCTGTGGAGGAAGCGGCCAGAGTCATAGCTGCTGCCCGCCTCATGAACCCAGGCATCCCTATCGCGCTGGGCTGCGCCAGGCCATCAGGAAGGTACAAGCAGCAGGTCGAGAAGTTGGCATTGGACTGCGGGGTCAACGCCATCGCCTACCCTGATGAAGCCACAGTGAGCTATGCGCTGGCGAGGGGGCTGCAGACAGTTTTTAGTGAGGAGTGCTGCAGCATCGCTGCACTCACTTAAAGATGCGATTCGCTTGGGTGATGGCAG
Source organism: Thermacetogeniaceae bacterium (assembly GCA_049701555.1). Taxonomy (GTDB): domain Bacteria; phylum Bacillota; class DSM-12270; order Thermacetogeniales; family Thermacetogeniaceae; genus JBNATO01. Next base: position 1,679 of record JBNATO010000120.1, read on the forward strand.
GAATATCCAAGAAGAGCGCAGAAGTTGATAAGGCGAGCCTTGATCTTGCGAAAGGGGAAGGGTGAGCCGCTGTGGTGAGGACAGCTTTTGCCAGCACTGGCTCTCATGACCCATGGTACAACCTTGCTGTGGAAGAGTATCTGCTGAACCATGTGGCAGAGGATGAGATCATTCTGTACCTGTGGCAGAACCACAACACTGTGGTCATCGGGAAGCACCAGAACGCCTGGAAGGAGTGCGCCTGCACAGAGCTGGAGAGGGAGGGCGGCAAGCTCGCCCGCAGGCTGTCCGGGGGAGGAGCTGTTTACCACGATCTCGGCAACCTCAACTTCACCTTTGTGATGGACAGGAAGCTGTATGACCTGGAAAAGCAGCTCGGGGTGATCCTGGAGGCGGTGAGAAGGCTTGGAATTCAGGCGGAGTTCACAGGGCGCAACGATCTCACCGTAGGAGGCAAAAAGTTCTCCGGCAATGCCTTTTGCTTCAAGTCAAGATCCGCCTATCACCATGGAACAATTCTGGTCAACACGGACTTTAAGAAGATGGAGCGCTACCTGAGGGTCTCCCGGGAGAAGATCGCCTCGAAGGGTGTCGATGTCAAATCGGTGAGGGCGAGGGTGGTCAACCTGGCCAGCCTGAATCCCGCCATCACCATCGAGGCTGTGTGGCAGAGCCTCAAAGAGACCTTTGCCCGGGTGTACGGGGATTACTCCCGTGAGATACGGTTTGATCAGCCGTGCGAGGAGGTAGAGGGGCTTTACCAGAAGTATGCCTCTTGGGAGTGGAGGTACGGCGAGACACCCGACTTCGACATTTCGCTGAGCAACAGGTTTGAATGGGGGGAGGTCGAGATCTGCCTCACCGTCGAGGAAGGCCTGATCACGAAGGCCGTCGTTTACTCGGATGCCATGGACTGCGGCCTTGTGGAAGACCTTGCGGCTTCTCTGCAGGGTATTCCCTTCCGCAAAGACGTGATCATGGAGAGGGTCGGCAGCATCGAAGCCGAAGGGAGGGAGGCCTTTGTCCGGGATCTGCTGGGATGGCTTGACACCAGGGAGATTTGACAACAGGTGTTGCGGCGCATCGATTTTCCATCAAAAGCTGGCAAAAAACTCAGAAAAGAGTCATAAAAGGAAATAACAGTTATCTATCGAATTTAATAAAAAAAGAGAATTCAGGTTGTTTTCCTTCTGATGATGATTTGGCACGATGTTTGCATGAAGACGGATCATGAAAGGGCTGATTGCTTGGGGAGGTGAAGCCAGGGGAGAGGAGTCGGGAAAGGGGCTTGGACGATTGGTGAGGATGCTTTACGAAAAAACGGAAGATAGGGAGGTGAGTGTCCGGTTTAAGGCCGGACGGAGGATGGCAAAGGTATTGATGATCGATCCGGGAAAGTGCATCTCCTGCAGGACTTGCGAGCTGGCGTGTGCCTTTAAGCATGAGGGAGAGTTCAGGCCGAGCGCCGCTCGTGTCAATGTGGTGGAGTTCGAAAAAGAAGGGATTTCCGTGCCGCTGATGTGCCTGCAGTGCGAAACAGCGGCATGCCTGAATGTCTGCCCGACGGGAGCCTTGAAGAAAAACGAGGCTACAGGAGCCCTCGAGATCGACGAGAACAGGTGCATCCGCTGCAAGATGTGCGTCAACGCCTGCCCCTTTGGCAACGCTTCGTTTGATCCGATCAAGAACCGTGTGTTGAGGTGTGACCTCTGCGGAGGGGAGCCCCAATGCGCTGATTTCTGCCCGACGGGAGCCATCACCTATGTGGAGGCGACTTCGGGAGTGCTGGCCAAGAAACGGGCTTATGCGGCGAAATTTAAGGATGCACTGGAGGTGGCCAGATAATGTACGGTTGGGTAGGACAGATTTTAAGGATTAATCTGACGGAAGGGACGGTCAAAAAAGAGGCCCTTGATCTGGAAGAGGCCAAGAAATATCTGGGTGCCAGAGGGCTCGGTACTCGCCTCTGGATCAAAGAGGTAGACCCCAAGGTGGATCCTTTGGGCCCGGAGAACAACCTGATCTTTATGACAGGCCCCCTGACAGGGACGCTGGCGCCAAGCGCTGGAAGGTACAATGTCGTCTGCAAGGCCCCGCTCACGGGAACCATGGCTGCATCCAACTCGGGTGGTTACTGGGGGCCTGAGCTCAAGTACGCAGGGTATGACGGGATCATCTTTGAAGGGAAGGCAGAAAGACCGGTATATGTCTGGATCAAAGACGATCAGGTAGAGATCCGCAGCGCAGAGCACCTGTGGGGGAAGGACACGGTTGAGACGACCGATGCTCTGAGGGCTGAGACCGATTTTGATGCGCGCGTCGCCTGTATCGGCCCGGCAGGGGAAAAGCTGGTCAGGTTCGCCTGCGTCATAAACGACTACGCCCGCGCTGCCGGGAGGTCCGGAGTCGGCGCTGTGATGGGCTCCAAAAACCTGAAGGCTGTCGTCGTCAGGGGGACAGGAGCCGTCAGGGTGGCTGACCCGGATGGGTTTATGGAGGTCGTCAACAAGGTGCGCCAGATGGTCAAATCCAACCCTGTGACAGGGCAAGGGCTTGGCCTCTACGGCACTGGCGTGCTGGTCAACATCCTCGACCAGACGGGCGCTTACCCTGTCAACAACTTCCGCGATTCCGGAACCTTCCCCGGTGCTGACGCTACAAGCGGCGAGACGCTTGCCAAGACCTACCTTGTGCGCAACAAGGGCTGCATGGGGTGCGCCATCGGCTGCGGACGCATCGTCAACGTCCCGAGCGGCCCCTTCAAGGGCTTCGGCGAGGGCCCCGAGTATGAGGCTCAGTGGTCGCTGGGAGCCGATTGCGGCGTTGATAACCTGGCAGCCATCATCAAGGCCAACAACTACTGCAACGAACTGGGTCTTGACCCGATCACGATGGGCGCCACCATCGCCTGCGCCATGGAGCTCTTCGAGATGGGAGTTATTACCGAAAAACAGGTCGGCCGTTCACTCAGGTTCGGCGATGCCGAAGCGATGGTCGAGCTCACCCGCCAGACCGGCTTGCGCGAAGGCTTCGGCGATGAGCTGGCAGAGGGTTCTTACAGGCTTGCCACCAAATACGGCCATCCCGAGCTCTCCATGAGCGTGAAAAAGCAGGAGCTTCCGGCTTACGACCCGAGAGGGGTGCAGGGGATCGGCCTCAACTACGCAACCAGCAACCGCGGTGGCTGCCATGTGCGCGGTTATATGACCTCACCGGAGGTCCTGGGGATTCCGGAAAAGCTCGACAACCTGGCGACAGAAGGGAAGGCCGCTTGGACGAAGATCTTCCAGGACCTGACGGCAGCAGTCGACTCTTCCGGGCTCTGCCTCTTCCTCACCTTCGCCATCGGGGCTCCTGAGATAGCCGCTGAGCTCAGCAAAGCCACAGGGATCGATTACACTGTTGACGATGTCATGAAGATCGGCGAGAGGATCTGGAATATGGAGCGCCTCTTCAACCTGGCCAACGGCTTTACCAAGGACGACGATACGTTGCCGCCGCGCCTCTTGAAAGAGCCGATCAAATTTGGGCCGCTCAAGGGTGCAGTCCACAAGCTTCATGAGATGCTGCCTGAGTACTACAAGGTGCGCGGCTGGGACGAGGAAGGCAGGCCGACTCCTGAAAAGCTTGAGGAGTTGGGATTATAGGGATGTGGGCCTCTTGAAGGTGAAGTTTTTCGCCCTGCTGCGCGACATCACAAGGGTCAAAGAGACAACTGATTTCAGCGGAAAAACGGTGCTGGAGTTGCTGGAAAATCTCTGCGCCCACTACGGCAAGGAATTGAGCAGATGGTTCTTTGCACCACAAGAGGCATCTAAGAGAAAAGAACTGAGCGGGAATGTGATCATCCTTGTCAACGGAAGGGCGATCGAACACCTGGCAGGGCTCGAGACACCGCTCAAAGAGAGCGACGAGGTAGCGATTTTCCCCAAGATGGCAGGGGGTTGAAACCGAGGGAGGGGCGGGGGCAGGCTGAGCAACCGCCCCTCCCTTATTCTTGCGTGTTTAGTCGAGGAGACTGGACAAGAGAGGGTGGTGAAGATGGCCGGAGAGGCCCGGCAGCTAGACCTGCGGGAAATGGAGCAGATCATCAGGCGTTATCCTCCTGAAAGGCGCTATATCCTGGCGATCATGCAGGATTTGCAGAAGAGATTTAATTACCTGCCCAAAGAGGGGCTGCAGATGACGGCGAGGCATGTCAACGCCCCGATGAGCACTGTTTACAGCATGGCTACTTTTTACAAGGCGTTCAGCCTTGTGCCGAAGGGTCGGGTGAACCTCAAGGTGTGCGACGGAACCGCTTGTCACATCAAGGGCTCACAGGTGCTCATCGATGAAATCTACAAGTGCCTGGGGATAAGACCTGGCGAAACCACACCTGATGGGGAGTTTTCCCTGGAGACGGTGAACTGCCTAGGAGCCTGTGCGATATCGCCTGTTTTAGTAGCAAATCAGAAGGTATATGCCAAGGTTACCCCTGCTGCTGTCAGGGAGATCATCAAGGAGCATGGGGGGCGGATCGATGAGCCAGCACAGAGCGAATAGCATAGGAGAAAGGACAATCCTGGTGTGCTGCGGAACCGGCTGCCAGGCTAACGGGAGCATGGCTGTATACCAGGCGTTTCGGAAGGAACTGGCCGACAGCGCAGGAAAGGTTCGGGCCTATGCCAAGTCGACCGGCTGCAACGGCTGGTGCGAGAAAGGGCCCCTCGTGAAGATCCTCCCGGATGATATCACCTACTGCCGGGTGAAGGCTGAAGACGTCCCCGAGATCGTCGCCTCCTTGCGGGATGGGGGCGTGGTTGAGCGGCTGCTGTACCGTGACCCTGTTACGAAGAAGGTTTACAGGTCGCATCGGGACACCAATTTCTACAAAAAGCAGATGAAGATCGCCCTGCGCAACATCGGCGAGATCGATCCCGCAAACATTCGAGACTACCTTGACCGTGGCGGCTACACTGCCCTCCGGAAGGCGTTGAAGATGTCGCCTGCAGAGGTGATCGA
>JBNATO010000121.1:0-6635 GCA_049701555.1 Thermacetogeniaceae bacterium
TCTCCCTCCTGGAGGTGGCCGGTGTCCCCACACACCTGATCAGGCTTCTCAGCCCGAACGAGGTGCTGGTCAAGGCTGTGGAGATCATCCCCTTGGAGGTGATCGTCCGCAACATCGCCGCAGGTAGCCTGGCGAAGAGGCTCGGGGTAGAGGAAGGGACGCCGCTGAGGCGGCCGATCGTCGACTTCTGCCTGAAGAGCGACGAACTCCACGACCCGCTGATCACCGAGGACCAGATCCTCGCCCTCGGCATCGCCGATGAGAAGCTAGTTAAGACTCTGCGTGAGTACGCGCTGGCGGTGAACGAGGTTTTGCAGGCTTACCTCTCGGAAAAGAGGCTGATCTTGGTCGACTTCAAGCTGGAATTCGGCTTGCATAGAGGTGAGGTCTTGCTGGCTGATGAGATCTCTCCTGATACCTGCCGCTTCTGGGACCGCGATACCAAAGAGAGGCTGGATAAGGACCGGTTCCGGAGGGACCTTGGGGATCTCATACCAGCCTATGAGGAAGTATGGAGAAGGCTGCAAGGAGGAGAGTGAGCGTTGTTTCAGGCCAGGATCTATGTTACCCTGAAAACTGGCATCCTTGATCCGCAGGGAAAAGCGGTCAAGGGGGCCCTGGCTGCTCTTGGGTACGAAAGGGTAGAGGATGTGCGGGTGGGCAAGTACCTGGTGCTCACACTCGATTATTCTGACAGGTCGCAGGCGGAGAAGGATGTCAAAGAGATGTGCGACAGGCTGCTGGCTAACCCAGTGATCGAGGACTACACATATGAGCTGCGGGAGGTTTCCCCATGAGGTTTGGGGTGGTGGTTTTCCCAGGCTCCAACTGCGATGTGGACTGCTACCATGTGATCGACCAGGTACTCGGCCATCCTGTGGAGTATATCTGGCACAAGGAGAAGAGCCTAAAGGGGTTTGACTGCATCATCCTGCCAGGGGGCTTTTCATATGGGGATTATCTGCGGACAGGGGCGATCGCCCGCTTTTCTCCGGTGATGGACGCTGTCTCGGAGTTTGCCGAGAAGGGAGGGCTTGTGCTGGGCATCTGCAACGGCTTCCAGATCCTCCTGGAGGCAGGCCTGCTGCCAGGGGCGATGCGGCGCAACGACAGCCTGCAGTTCCGCTGCCATGACGTCTATCTGAGGGTGGAGAATGCCAGCACGCCGTTTACCAACAGGTACAGACCAGGCCAGGTGATCCGCATGCCGATCGCCCACGGCGAAGGGAACTACTACGCCGATCCCGAGACTCTTGCAGAGCTCAACCGAGAACATCGGATCGTCTTCCGCTATTGCACCGAAGAAGGCGAGATCATCCAGGAAGCAAACCCCAACGGCTCAGTGGAGAACATCGCCGGTATCTGCAACGAGAAGGGGAATGTGCTCGGGCTGATGCCTCACCCTGAGCGCTGCGCAGAAGAGATCCTCGGGTATGAAGATGGAAAGCTGCTGTTTCTGTCAATTCTCCACTGGTGGGGGTTGAAGCGGGAGCGGGAGGTGGTCGCCCGTGGCTGAGAAGCCGGCATGGGCTGAGATGGGCTTGACAGCGGAAGAATATCAGCGCATCTGTGAGCTGCTTGGACGTGAGCCCAATTATCTGGAGACAGGGCTGTTTGCCGTGCTCTGGTCGGAGCACTGCGCTTACAAGAATTCCAAGCCTGTCTTGAAGCTTCTCCCGACCACAGGCCCCCGAGTGATCCAGGGCCCTGGAGAGAACGCCGGAATAGTCGATATCGGAGATGGCCTGGCGGTTGTCTTCAAGATGGAGAGCCACAATCACCCCTCGGCCATCGAGCCCTATCAAGGGGCAGCCACAGGAGTTGGGGGTATCGTCAGGGATATCTTCACGATGGGGGCGCGGCCGATCGCCACGATGGATTCCCTGCGCTTCGGCAGCCTCGATGACCCAAGGGTGCGCTACCTCTGCAGCGGCGTTGTTGCCGGGATCGCAGGGTACGGGAACTGCATCGGCATCCCCACTGTAGGGGGTGAGGTATACTTTCACCCCAGCTACACCGAGAACCCCCTGGTAAACGCCATGTGCGTCGGATTGGTAGAACACAAGGACATCAGGCTTGGCAGGGCAGCTGGCGTGGGCAACCTGGTGATGCTTGTCGGTGCCCGGACGGGGCGGGACGGGATCCACGGCTGCACCTTCGCCTCGGAGGAGTTGAGCGAGGAGAGCGAGCAGCGCCGCCCGGCTGTCCAGGTTGGCGACCCCTTCATGGAGAAGCTGCTGATCGAGGCTTGCTTGGAGGTGATCCGGAAGGGTTATGTCGTCGGCGTTCAGGACCTGGGGGCAGCTGGCCTCACCAGCTCGAGCGCGGAGATGGCCGGCAGGGCTGGCACGGGCGTGGAGCTGGACGTTTCCTTGGTGCCCCGCCGCGAAAAGGGGATGACACCCTATGAGGTGATGCTCTCCGAGTCCCAGGAGCGGATGCTCCTCGTGGTGGAGCCTGAGAAAGAGGATGCGGTGAGGGAGGTCTTCGAGAAGTGGGGGCTCGAGGCTGCTGTCATCGGGAGAGTCACAGACGACGGCATCTTCCGGGTGAGAGATGGCGATGCGGTCGTGGCGGAGGTTCCTGTCAAGGCCTTGACAGAAGGGGCTCCCGTCTATTACCGACAGGGTGAGGAGCCGGCGTATTACCGTGAGAAGAGGAGCTATCCGGTTGACAACGTGCCCGTCCCGGATGACCTTGGAGGGGTTCTGCTGCGGCTTCTGGCGGATCCGAACATAGCCAGCAAGGAGTGGGTCTACCGCCAGTATGACCATATGGTGATGACCAACACCGTGGTCAGGCCAGGGGCTGATGCTGCTGTCCTCAGGATCAAGGGGACAAAGAAGGGGATCGCCTTGACGACAGACTGTAACCCGCGCTACTGCTACCTTGATCCCTACCAGGGCGGCATGGCCGCTGTCGCCGAGGCAGCGAGGAACCTCTCCTGTGTGGGAGCAGAACCGATCGGGGTGACTGATTGCCTGAATTTCGGGAACCCTGAAAAGCCGGAGATCTTCTGGCAGTTTGAGGGGGCTGTGAGAGGGATCAGCGCAGCCTGCCGAGAGCTGGGAATACCTGTCGTCAGCGGCAACGTGAGCTTTTACAACGAGACCGAAGGGGAAGCGATCTACCCGACACCTGTCATAGGGATGGTCGGGCTGCTCCCTGATGTAACCAGGCACTGCGCTTCCGGCTTCAGGGATGCCGGTGACTGCATCCTTCTGCTCGGAGATTTCGCCCCTGGGTTGGGGGCGAGCGAATACCTTGCCTTTATTCACGGCATTGAGGCGGGGAGAGTGCCCCGCTTGGACCTGCAGCTGGAAAAGAGGGTTCAAGCGCTTTGCAGGTCCCTGATCCATGAGGGGTTGATCAAGTCCGCTCACGACTGCTCCGAGGGCGGGCTAGCTATTGCTGTTGCTGAGTGCTGCATCCAGGGGAATATCGGGGCCTCGCTGGAGACGGAGATCACAGGAAGGCCTGATGCCTTCCTCTTCGGAGAGGTCGCTTCATGCATAGTTGTCAGCTGCGCTCCCCGTCACCTTTCCAGGGTTGAGGCGCTGGCAAGGGAAGCGGGGGTTCCCTTCCGCCTGCTGGGCGAGGTCGGGGGTGAGCGGCTGATCATCAAGGAAGCCAGTGGCGGCGTTTTGGTCAAGCAGCCAGTCAGGGAGATGAGCAGGGTATGGCGGGAGAGCATCGGCAGCTGGTTTTAGGAGAAGAGCTAAGGGAGACCTGCGGGGTTTTTGGCATCTATGCGCCGGGGCTTGATGTGGCGCGCCTCACATATTTCGGCCTCTATGCTCTTCAGCACCGCGGTCAGGAGAGCGCCGGGATCGCCGTTGGGGACGGCAAAAAGATCGCCTGTCATAAGGGGATGGGGCTTGTCAGCGAGGTCTTCACGGAGGAGATCCTGGGGCGCCTTGAGGGAAAGGTGGCCATCGGGCATGTCCGCTATTCTACCACAGGGGAGAGCAGTTTGGAGAACGCTCAGCCCTTGGTGTTCCATTACCGCGATGGCATGATCTCCCTTGCTCATAACGGAAATCTCACGAATTACGCCAGGCTCAGAAAGGAGCTCGCCTCCGATGGCGTTGTTTTCCAGACGACGTCTGACAGCGAGCTTATCGTCGGCCTCATGGCGCGCTCCTCAAAGGGTAGCCTGGTAGATGGAGTGTTGAGGACAATGGATAAGATCAAGGGGGCTTACTCGCTGGTGATCATGACCGAAGATCGGCTTTACGGCATCCGCGACCCCCATGGCATACGCCCCCTTTGTTTAGGGAGGATCGAAGAAGGCTATGTCCTGGCATCAGAGTCTGCCGCCCTTGACACCATCGGTGCGGAAATGATCAGGGATGTTGAGCCGGGCGAGGTCGTGATCATCGATGAGAACGGGATCACTTCGCTGCGCTCACATACCCCTTCTCCGCGGGCGCTCTGTATCTTTGAGTTCATCTATTTCGCCAGGCCAGACAGCATCATCGATGGGCTTAACGTTCAGAAGGCGCGGGCGGCACTGGGCCGACAGCTGGCGAGGGAATATCCTCTCGACGGCGACCTGGTTATCCCTGTTCCCGATTCCGGCACCAGCGCGGCTCTGGCCTATGCTGCGGAGCGGGGGCTGCCGTTCTGTGAGGGTTTGATGAAGAACCGGTATGTCGGCCGCACCTTTATCCGCCCCACTCAGGAGATGCGCGATCTCGGGGTGAGGCTGAAGCTCAATCCGATCCGCGAGGTGCTACGGGGCAAGAGGGTGATCATGCTTGATGACTCCATTGTTCGCGGCACCACCTCCAGGAAGATCGTGCAGATGATCCGGGATGCAGGGGCGCTCGAGGTGCACATGCTGGTGAGCTCGCCTCCCATTCTCTACCCCTGTTACTATGGGATCGACACCTCGAGGCGGGGGGAACTGATCGCTGCTAAGTACGGTCTCGAGGAGATTCGGCAGATGATCGGCGCAGATAGCCTCAACTACCTGAGCATAGAGGGGTTGCTGTCGGCCATGGAGCCGCTGGATCCGGAGAGCTTCTGCTGCGCCTGCTTCAACGGCCATTATCCTGTGGATGTTTCGGAGATAGGGTGATCATAGATGGAGCCTGGTCATTCTTCCTATAAGGAAGCCGGCGTCGACATCGATGCCGGGAACAGGGCAGTGGAATTGATTAAGGAACACACCGCCAGCACCTGGCGGCCAGGGGTTTTAAGCGGGATCGGGGGGTTTTCCGGCCTGTTTGCGCTTGACCTGAAAAAATACCGGGAGCCGGTGCTGGTCTCAGGAACAGATGGTGTCGGCACGAAGCTGAAGATCGCCCAGATGCTGGATAAGCACGATACCGTGGGGATCGACCTCGTCGCCATGTGTGTCAATGACATCTGCGTCTGTGGGGCAGAACCCCTTTTCTTCCTCGACTACATCGCCTGCGGCAGGCTTGTTCCCGAGAGGATTGCTGAGATCGTGAAGGGAGTCGCCGCCGGTTGTCGGGAGGCGGGATGCGCCCTGATCGGGGGTGAGACCGCCGAAATGCCTGGCTTTTACGGCGAGGATGAGTATGACCTGGCTGGCTTCGCTGTGGGGATCGTCGAAAGGGAGGAGATCTGGGATGGAAGGGATGTGGAGGCAGGGGACGTTTTGCTAGGGATCCCCTCGAGCGGGATCCACAGCAACGGCTATTCTCTTGTGCGGCGGATTTTCTTCGAGCGTTGCGGCTATACAGTGGATTCGGTGCTCCCCGAGCTCGGCTGCACGCTGGGAGAGGAGCTTCTAAAACCGACGAGGATCTACGCAAAAACCGTCCTGGCCTTGAGGGAAAGGTTTGGAGCGAGGGGCGCCGTCAAGGCTGCCGCTCACATCACAGGCGGGGGGTTGACCGAAAACGTTCCCCGTGTGCTCCCTGCCGGCTGCGGTGTGGTGATACGGCGGGGAAGCTGGCCTGTCCCCCCTATCTTTGAGGTGATCAGAGGCTGTGGGAAGGTTGGCATGGACGAGATGTACAGGGTGTTCAACATGGGCATCGGCTTTGTGCTGATAGTCAAAGGGGGAGCTGCCGACGAGGTTGCAGGTGCTTTAGAAGAGATGGGCGAGAAGGCATATCGGATCGGAGAGGTAGTCCCTGGCTGCGGCGTTGCTTATGCCTGATGGCAGTGGGTGATGGAAGGGGTGTCTCCTTTGAAGGTCGCTGTTCTGGCTTCAGGGCGTGGAACAAACCTGCAGGCGATCATCGATGCCATCGAATCGGGGGCATTGGATGCGAGGGTTGTCGCAGTCCTTAGCGACCATTCCGAGCCCTTGGCTTTCAGGCGGGCTCAGAAACACGGGATCCCTACTGTGTTTGTCGACCCGAGAAGATGCAAGAGCAGAGAGGAATACGATGCCTCTCTTGTGGAGGCGCTCTCTGCCTTTCGGCCAGATGTCGTGGCATTGGCGGGGTTCATGAGGCTGTTGACCCCTGTGCTGCTCGATGCATACCCCCAGCGCGTGGTGAACATCCACCCGTCTCTTCTACCTGCCTTCCCCGGCTTAAACGCCCAAGCTCAGGCCATTGCCTATGGGGTGCGGTACAGCGGGTGCACAGTTCACTTTGTCGACGAGGGGATGGACACAGGGCCGGTGATCTTGCAGTCGGTAGTTCCCGTCT
>JBNATO010000122.1:0-6613 GCA_049701555.1 Thermacetogeniaceae bacterium
GTTTCAATTCCTCATAGGTAGGCTGAACACACTCTGAAAGGGGTGCGGTTGGCGTGAAAGGGCACGGTTTCAATTCCTCATAGGTAGGCTGAACACTCCTGATGCGATTTCGGATATGGTGGTGTATTTTAGGGTTTCAATTCCTCATAGGTAGGCTGAACACTCAAGATAGATAGCCCATCCCTCCGCTTACAAATCGGGTTTCAATTCCTCATAGGTAGGCTGAACACCTATTTTTGGTGCATGATTATGGGATTTTTTGATGCGCCACATCTATGGATTGATTACCGCAAAACCATCCAATTTCTTTATTTTTGGCTAAACAAAGGGTTTTCAAGACAATTAGAAAGTGTCGTCGATCTCCGGCTATTTTTGCATTATTAGACATCGACGACACTTTTCCTTCTCATGTCGTTAAATTTTATTTCAAAATATCCATTCCTCGCCGCCCTTGCGAATCCCCATCAGCTCTCTTTTTGCATACTTTTCGTTCCCCAAAACGTAAAAGAGCACAGAATCTTCATCCTTATCAATAATCCGCTCCAGGTCTCTGCGCAGAGCACGAAAACCTGCTTCTGTCAGTTCACCCTCAAGAACCGAATTCTGCACCCAGGTGAGATAGCGGCGGGCGGTCTTCAAGACCTTGCCCACCCGCGAAACGTTGACATCATATACGAGGATGACATACATAGGCTACCACCTGCTCACAAAAGGCTCATAAGGCTGCTCACCCATAAGGTGTTTTTCGATCTTATAGAGCTCCATGCGCATCAGCGTCTGGTAGCTTATGTTGCGCTTGAGCCGCCGATGGTAAAAAGTTGCCCGAAGTTTTTCTTCAAACTCCTGTACGTAAATGCGCCGTCCTCGCTCTTTTAAAAGATACGCGCTGCCGCGGCGCTCAAAATCATCACGTCCCAACATCTTCTTCCCAATCAGGCTGAAGAGGACGCGGTCTGCGATGATCGGCTTAAAGATCTCCGCCACGTCAAGGTTCAAACTAAATCGACGGAAATTGGTCGCGTGGAGAAATCCGATCCGAGGATCAAGATGGGTCTTGTAGATCTCTGTGAGGATCTTGGTATAGACAAGAGAGTTGCCGAAGCTGATCAGGGCGTTCAGGGGATCTGCTGGAGGTCTCCTGCTCCGCCCATCAATGGTGAAAGGCGAGCCCTCAAGGATGGTGTTGAAGCTCTCATAGTAGTAGCCGTGAGCATTCCCTTCAACAGCCATCAATTCCTCAACTGTTTTGCAGCACGGCAGGCTCTCTTCAGCCAGCCGCGCAATTCCATCGATAAAGGCGCCGACTTCCTTTCCCCGGTTCTGGTAATAGCGCAACACCTGCAAGATGTTGGACAGGGCACCGTCCACAAACCTCCGGGCAAGCTCCAGGCGCCGCTCAGGATCAAGGTAGTGCTCTGCCTGACGCAAGATCACATAGCCTGAGTTATAGTGCTCTCTGGGGTAAAAGCTGCCTACATAGTTACCATAATAATCAAAGAAGTGGAGGATCACCTCATTTTCCTCCATAAACTCCAGAAGTTTTTTGTTGAGATCCACCTCTCCAAAGACAAAAACATCCCTGAGGCTTGTCACCGGAAAGTATTTTGTCCCATCCTCGCTCTCCACGCAGATGGTGTTGTCCTTGCGCCGGAGCCTGCCGCTGGCAAAGAGGTAAAGCGTTTTTTGCACCCTCTGACCCTCCCTCCTCTCACCTCAATCAAGCCCAGCAGAACTCAGCGTAGGCGCATTTGCTACAAAAGCGGGTCCTCTCCGGAAGAGGGGGATGATCTTTCAAGATCAAAGCAAGGATCTGGTTCTTAAGTCTCTCCACTTGCTCTATCAATTCTTCATCGAGCACAACCCGTTCTCTCTCTCGCTCCTCTGGAAAGAGCAACTCCCCCTCCGCCTCGATCCCCATTTCACGCAGCTCATAGAGGTAGAACGCCAGCTGCATCCGAGCCGCATCCCTTGCCCGGGAAGATTTTTTGACCTCGCCTATGACGAGATCCCGCCCGCCGCGTCGGACGAGGTCTATGCACAGGTGTTCCAGACGCACCTCTTTCCTCTCGCGGCCGAAGGACTCCTCGCCGATCAAGCGGCCCAACTGAAGGTACACATTATCTTCATCAGGGCAGATCTGACGTGACATCAGCCACGCCTGGCGGTGACAGATCAGGTACGCCTGGACGAGGCTGCCGACGATGCGAACTTCCACAACATCCAGCCCCTTTAGAACATGCTAAAATATCAGAGCTTCCTCCTGGTCGAAGCGCTTGAACCCTGTGTCTCTATCATATAGCTCATCGAGCAGATACGCCGGGATCACAAGCGGGTGTGAATCAGCAGGGATCCTCCCCACAACCATTTCCTTCGGCACTGAGATAAGATAACGGCTGAAGTCGCGCTTGATCTCTAAAAAAGCTGCCCACCTCCGCCGCAGGTCTCTTTCCTTGACAACCGTTGCCTGGTACCTTTCCCAAACCTCTTCTGCCCGTTCGTCTACACATACGAAAATATTGAGATAATATGGGATCTCACGGATGAGCCGGAAGTCGCTGACGCAAGGAACCCCTTCTCCGGCAGCCGAGCTTTTGAAGCGGAGAGCGGCCATCGCCTGCAGAATGTTTTCGCTCTCCTCAGCAGACTTATTCTGGCGCACGGAATCGAAATACTCAGCAACAACATCATAGAAGTCCGGCTCCTCAAGGCGGTCGCAGCGGGAGAAGATGCGCTGTGCTGTAAAGGTATGGATCCTGCCGTAAACGTAGGATGCCAGGCTCACCCCCTCTCTCCTCTCGTCGATCAGATGCAGTAAGCAGACATTGCCCTTTTCTTTGCGGAAATTCCGGTTACAGCGCCCGGCCACCTGCACAACAGCATCGACAGGGCCGATGTCACGCCAGACAACATCAAAGTCCAAGTCGACCCCCGCTTCGACCACTTGCGTCGAGACAACAACGGGCTTTCTCCCATCTGCGAGGGATTTTCGGATCTCGGCAATGCGCCTCTGCCTCTCTACAGGAACGATATTTGTGGAAAGGTAATAAATCGGCACATCCCTGCCCAATGCCTCTCTCAGAAGGTCGTAGAATGCAACAGAGCTCCTGATGGTGTTCAGCACAACAAGGTGAGACATGTCCCGCTGATACTGCTCCAGGAAAACAGCTGCTGCCTCCTTAACCGTCCTCGGAGTGGTATCGGCTAAAAGCCTTACCCTGTTGAGCGCTGTAAAGCGGCGTCGAACCGCTTCTTCTTCACCTCCCAGCTCCCAGACCTCCTCCGGCTCAAACCACTCCGGGCGCGTGGCTGTCATCAGGATCACCCGCATATCGAGGTGAGAGCACGCCTGCCGCAGGCTCTCCTCAATAAGTGGCCAGTACTCCACAGGTATGTTCTGCACCTCGTCCAAGATTACAACAGCCCCCCTCAGGCGGTGGAATTTCTTGAGCATCCTGTTCTCATAACCCACCAGGGTATGGAAGAACTGGACGAACGTTGTGACAACGAGCTCGCTCTGCCACGACTCGATGAGCAACAGCGCCTCATCCAAGGGGCTTTCTGCCTCACCCGGCGAGCGCAGATAAGATAAATCGGCGAGATAGTGATGTTTCAAGATCAATGATGTGGGAAGAGCATCAGGTGGCAGCTGCAGGGCGGTACACAAGACGTCTTCACCGACGGCAAAGGCCTGGTCGATAATGCTCGTGAAGGGCAATGCATAGATGATCCGGGGCGGAGTGCCGCGCTCCTCTGCAAGCCGCTCCCGCAGGCAAAAGGCGGCAGCCAGCCCCGCCAGGGTTTTACCGGCACCGGTTGGGGCGGTGAGAGAGAACAGCCTTTGCTCCAGGGGAGCTTGCCGGATCCGTTCGGCGACGCAACAGTAGAGATCCTCCCTGAGGGCATCGACAGCAGTGGCTGGCTGGCCATACTGCGCAGCACGATAGCGTTCCACAGCATTTGCTGGAAGTGGCATCCGGCTGGGCTCGCTGACCCGCGCCGCATGGATCTTATCGGCATCGATGAGTGCAGAAAAGAGCGACAGGAGGTCAAAGTAAACCCCAAGATCCACGCCGCCGGACCCCGCCGACTTACCAACTCCCATCTGCCTCTTGAAGCGGCGCCAGAAAGCAAAGAGCCCTCTATAAACATCTTTCCAGCCGGCAAGAAATTCAGCCAGGGCCTCACCCCAGTCGCCTCTCAGCCATTCAGGCGAGGGGAGCGCACGGGCGGCAAGGAGCCTTGCCGCCCAACGGCCAGCTGTCTTCAGGGAAGCGGTGATCTCCTCTCTGCGCTGTTGCAGATCAGCGATCTGGGCGGCAACCACCCGCAGCTGCTCCCTCGTCCTGCAGTCCAGCTCCGCCCAGTCGCCATCGAGGTCTGCAGGTGAGACGAGGCTTTCCTCGGGATCTCCCAGATCCTGGTGATGGCGCCCTACAGCAAAATAGATCGCCAGTTGCTGCTCTGGCGGCAGGGAAAGCCGGCGCGCCAGATAAGCCCCCCACAGCCCTGAAATGAGGGCGTGCTGCTTTTCAGCCCCACCACGGCCCGTCCGCAGGTATGATTGAAAATAGCTGGTATATTTTCCGAAATCATGCGCCAGTCCCGCCACTAGGGCTACAGAGTAAAGGGTTTCCCTCGTTGGGGAGGAGGAGAGCCTCTCCGCAGCTCCAACCGCTACCCAGGCCAGATGGGCACTCAGGGGATAGAATCTTTGCTCCATCCGATGAGCATAGCAGCGCATATGTGATCACTCCAGAAAAGCCACCATCTCCTCGTCCCCCGTTGCGGCATCGCTGAAGCGATAAGAGGGGACGCGCAGTGCGGCAGTAAGCGGGTTTCCGCTGCTCTCGTACACAACGGCGATCGGCGGCTGCAGCGTTCTCCCGGCGCCGAAGCTGTACGGGGCGCGCTCACGCACGAGGTTTAAGGTTTTCCCACCTGAAAAATCAATCTTGTCCAGGTGCGCAACATTTAAGATCGAAGCGAGCTCCACCGTCGTCCCCGGCGGCACCTCCTGATAATCCCCTGTCCCATAAATGTTCACAAACCTGGCAGCAGCCAGGCACTCCGTAATCCCCAGATACAGAGGGAAGCATGTCCGCCCCTCACGCAACCGGTCGCCAGCCTCCTGCACAAGGCCGGTATCCGGATGGCTTAAAAATACCCGGAAGCAAAGAGATCTCGCCTCTCCTGCAGGGAGAAGAAACTCCAGCGGCGTCTGCGTGCCAGGCACCTGCTGCAGCCGCCGCAACAGATTAAGGTCTTCTTTTTTCGTGCGCACATAGTTAACCGTCTGCAGCAGGCGGCGGGTGGGTGTTTTAACGGCAACAGCAAAACGGCCGCGGTCCAGCTCTGCGTAATAAGAGTCCCGCTCAAACCCCAGGATGGCAGCAACAATTCCCATCAGAACGGTGCGCGGCGGAAAGCCATAGGTAAGCGCTGATGTATTCGTGTAGTATTTGCGGAAATGGGCCATCGACCCAAACAGGTCAAAAACCAGCACGGCTTTCAAGCTATCAGGTCCTTTCAATGGCCTTCACCTTATACGCCCCTAACAGTTCTGCAAGCCAGGCTGCTACAGGAGTCTCCCGCCCTGCAACAGCGGTACAGAGTTCCGGATCCTGGAAAACGAGTACCTGGTCGATCCGCTCCTTAAAGCGCTCGAGCCGCCTGCCCAAGGCTGTCAGATCCAGAGAGAAATCTTTGACCGAGCGCAGGTCCCGGTCAGGATTCATCACCAGATCGTCGCGCATGTCACCGATGAAAGTCTCCCCGTCGCTGAAGGTCAAACGGAGATAAAGCCGCGGGTACTGGCCGATCTTCGAGCGGGTAGCAGCGAGCGGTATCGCCTGGACCATCGCCTCGTCCAAGAGTTCCAGGTCAGCCTTGCTGGTGGCAGCTGCTTCGTTTCCGCCGGCACGCTCCCGCATCGCCAGGGCACGACGGGCACTGACGATCCCATGAAAAGCGATAAGGGCATAGTAGATCCTGTAGTCTTTGCCGAACGTCCCCTGGCCGGCCTGGTCGCGCGTAGCGAACTGCGAAGAAATGGTCACAGAATCGACAAACTGTACTTTGTTTAGAGAATACCCCCAGGTAAACTGCACAGGCCCTGTAAGGTTGACAGCTTCTCCTTCCCCTTTCCTCGTGCCTTTGATCGGCATCGTGGCGCCGAAGAGGCGCACATCGATCAACCTTTCCAGAAGAGCCGGAAGATCTTCGCCGCTCACGTTATCCTTTCCCAGCACCTTTTTGAGCCGCTCAGCTGCCTGCACAACCCCTTCTGCCTTGGTGACATAGATGAGCTGACCCTTTTCTTCCAGGTAGTCCCGTATGTAGCGCTTCAGGCGCACGTCCGACACCAGGCAGCGCTCCCTGTCAGGGTCGAAGCGCGGCCGGTTTTCATCATCTGGGTCTCCGTTGGGGTTGCACATCTTGGCATCATAAAGAAAGAGTATCTCACTGTTTTTATCAACAATACTCATCGCTCAGCACCCTCCTGTTCCTCCTGCGTTTTTGCCTTCTCCCTCTCCGCCCAGGCCTTGAGCGCCATGCGTGTGCCGTAGGCATACCCTGAAAGGATGTAAAAGACGTTCTCCTCAGGTGAAAGCGG
>JBNATO010000123.1:0-6467 GCA_049701555.1 Thermacetogeniaceae bacterium
AGGCATACTGGCCTTCCCACTCGCTAAGATTCCCTTCCACCACACCCTTAGCCAATGAGGTGTTGCACGAGGCGGGGGTCCGCCTCCCCAAAGCTTTCGGCCAGGCGGTGAGCATCGTGGGAGCGATCGTCCTCGGACAGGCTTCGGTGAGCGCAGGGCTCGTGTCGGCGCCGATGGTGATCGTCATCTCGCTGACTGCGGTCTCGTCATTCATCATCCCCTCAATCCCCCTCGCCAGCACAGTAAGGGTCTTGCGCATCCCCTTTATGCTCGCTGCCGGATCCTTCGGGCTTGTTGGGATCATGGCCCTGCTGCTCGTCCTGAGCTTTCACCTCTGCGCCCTGAGGTCGTTCGGCGTCCCCTACCTCTCTCCCTTGGCACCTCTGAGCTTCAGCGACCTCAAGGACTCCCTGATCAGGGCGCCGGCCTGGATGATGCTGAGGCGCCCAAAGGACACCGGCCACACCAAGCCCTACAGGCAGGCGCTAGGGCTAAAGCCGCAACCTCCTTCAGCCTCAGGGAAGACCCCTACAGCCAAGAGAGGAAAGAAATAGATGCTTGATAGAGGGAGGATCGGCAGCGTTCAGCTGTTGTTCCTTCTGTTGATCTTCGACGGGGCGACATCCTTCCTCTATGCTCCGAGCCCGACGACAAAGGTAGCGGGCCGCGACAGCTGGCTGGCGATCGCTCTGGTGCCCACGCTCTACGCCGCCCTGGTGGTGCTCGTGGCGCTCCCCCTTGCGAGGCGCTTCCCGAACCGAGTCCTTACAGAGTACATCCCCGAGATCACCGGAAAGGCCCTGGGAAAGCCTCTGGCCGCCGCCTACGCCGCATTCTTCATCCTCCTGACCTCAGCCATCTTATGCCAGGCGGCATTCTTCGTCCAGATCGCCATTCTGCGGGAAACGCCGCCGATCGCGCTAGGCCTGATCCTCTCTGGGGTAGCGGCCTACGGCGCTTACCTGGGGATCGAGGTGATCGCCAGGGAGAACGAGATGGTCTGGCCGCTGTGGACATTCTCCATCATATTCCTTGGGATCCTCGCCCTCAAAGACCTAAACTTGCTCAACTTGAAGCCCTTCCTCGAAAACGGAGCGATGCCGGTGCTGAGAGGAGGGCTCCCCAACATCGGCTACCGCGGCGAAGTCTTCCTCCTGCTCATGCTCTTCCCCTACCTGAGTTGGAAAGAAGAAGCAGCAAAGGCAGCCTCTTGGTACATCATGATAGCCATGCTTTTCCATGCGCTGGCCTTGTCGATCACCATCGGCGTCTTCGGAGATGCCGTCACCTCCCATATGCTGTTCCCTTATTACGAGCTGGCCAGGTACATCTCCATCGCGCAGTTTTTCGAGCGCTTCCAGTCCCTCATCGTGGTGATCTGGATAGCCGGAACAGTCATCAAACTGGCAGGCTTTCTGCACACCTGCAGCATCGCAGCGGCGACAACCGTCAGCGCAAGGGATTACCGCCCATTACTGTTCCCCGTCACTGCTCTGGCGCTTCTGGGGTGTGCGTTTCTTCACCGCAATTACTTAAAAATGGGAGAGGTTCTCTTCAAACAACTCCCCTACATCTCGTTTATCTTTCAGCTTTTGATCCCCGGCACCCTCCTTCTCCTGACGTGCCTAAGGCTCAAAGAAGAAAGGGGGAAATCGCGCTGATCAGAAGAGCGGCAGCATCACTGATGATCGCAGCCTTTCTCCTCACTGCAAGCGGCTGCTGGAGCAGGAGAGAGACGCAAATCCTCACCATCAATTCAGCTCTGGGATTCGACAGAACGACGGCCAGCGGCAAAAACCAGCTTCTCCTGTCTGTGCTGACGCTGAAGCCCTCCACAGCAATGGGAGGCGGAGGCATGACGGGCGGCCAGGGAGGAGGTCGAAAGCAAGCCACAGCTGGCCAGGTCATCTCAGCCCCAGGCGCCACCATCGAAGACGCCATCAGGAACTGGGAGCTGCGCTCCTCCAGACACCTCTTCTTGGCACACACGATGGTCCTGGTGATCGGGGAAGATCTGGCAAAAGAAGGGATCGGCCAGATCATCGACTTTTGCATGAGAGACAAGGACGTGCCCCTCCGCTGCTGGGTGGTCATCTGCAGGGGAATGGCGCGCGACGCCCTGCAGTCCCTGCCGGAATTCGAGCCTCTCGTATCCACCGAAATCGCAAACATCCAGCACAAGAGCACATCCTTCGTCTCCAAGACAGCGCGGGAAAACGTCCTCAACATCTTTTATGACCTGATGACGCCGGGAAGGGAAGCGCTGGTAGCATACATGAAGACATTTATCCCGCCTGAAAAGAGTTCTGCAGCCCAGAAGGGGAGCACCGGCGGGGGGTCTCAGGGAGAAGCGGATGACCAAGGGAAGACGTTTCTCCTCTCGGGAGCAGCAGCCCTAAGGGGAGACAAAATGGTCGGCACACTTAGCGAAATCGAAACACAGGGAGCGCTTCTTTTGAAAAACCAGGCTCGCGGCGGCGTCATCCCCGTATCTTGCGATTCCTACCATCCCAACGTCTCATACCTGCTGCGCAACGCAAAAACGCGGGTCAGGCCCACGGTTTCCCCGAACGGAAGGATAAGGATAGAGGTGACCATCAAGGGTACAGGGGAGATGATCGAAGAAGAGGACTCCGTCTTGGACATAACCAAAGAAGAAAGCCTCAAAAAGCTGGAGGCGCTGATCAGCCGAGAGGTGGAACGCCGCTGCCTGCTCGCTGTAAACAAGGCAAAAGCCTTCAAGGCGGATGTCTTCGGATTTGGCGACCTCATCCACCACACCGAGCCTGAAGTCTGGAAGGAGATCGCCGGAAGCTGGGACGACATCTTCCCAGACCTCGAGGTAAAAATATCAGCGAAGTTCACGGTGGAACAGCCCGGCCTGATCGACCAGCCGATAGAAGCCAAATAGCCTAGAAAAGCAAATAGCCCGCAAGCCGCGAGCTATTTTTGAGGCTAATTCTTTAAACTTCCCCGTCAGAGCTTCTCGGCGATTGCCTGGGCCATCTCGGAAGTCTTGGCATTTCCCCCGAGATCGTAGGTGAGGTATTTCCCTTCGCTCAGGACCTCCTCTATCGCTCTCTCGATCCTCCTGGCGGCATCCAGCTCTCCCAGGTGCTTGAGCATCATCACCCCTGAGAGGATGGTAGCCAAAGGATTGACCTTGTCCATCCCTGTGTACTTGGGAGCGCTTCCGTGCACAGGCTCAAAGACGGCGATCTCATCCCCGATATTCGCACCTGGAGCAACCCCAAGGCCGCCGACCAATCCCGCGCAGAGGTCGGAAATGATGTCTCCATAGAGGTTCGGCATCACCATTACATCGAAGTCGTTTGGGCTCTGAACGAGCTTCATGCAGCACGCATCAACGATCCTGTCCTCAAACTCTATATCCGGATACTCTGCGGCCACTTCCCTCGCTGCCTCGAGGAAAAGCCCATCGGTGCATTTCATGATGTTGGCCTTGTGCACCGCAGTCACCTTCCTGCGACCCTCGCGCCTGGCAAGCTCAAAGGCAAAGCGCACGATCCGTCGGGAGCCTTCCCTCGTGATGATCTTTATGCTCTCAGCTGCATCCTTGCCCACCATGTGCTCAACGCCGGCGTAGAGGTCCTCGGTGTTCTCCCTCACGACCACGATGTCCACTCCCTCGTAGCGGCTGGGCACCTTGGGAAGGTTCTTCGCCGGCCTTACATTGGCGTAGAGATCGAGCTCCTTGCGGAGGGCGACATTCACGCTCCGGAAGCCCGTGCCCACAGGTGTTGTCAAAGGGCCCTTCAAAGCCACTTTGTTGCGGCGGATCGACTCCAAGACCTCACCAGGGAGCGGCGTCCCGTATTTTTCGATCACAGCCTCGCCCGCTTCCACTACCTCCCACTCGATCCCTACACCAACAGCATCGAGGACGATCCGCGCCGCCCGTGTGACATCAGGCCCTATGCCGTCGCCAGGGATCAAAGTGACCGTATATTTTGCCAAGGTTTCTACCTCCTCATTCTCCAGCACATATTGTATTTAGCCGAGATTAAACGTGCCATACTTTCTGAAATGAGCCACTAGTCCCCCATCTCTGAGGATCTTCAGCATGAAAGGAGGCAGCGGCTTGATGGCGATCTCCTTGTTCCTTGTGATGTTCCTGATCAGACCCTTCTCCAGATCGACGATGAGCTCGTCACCCGACTCGATCTCGCTGGTGTCGCACTCGACAACCGGAAGCCCTGTGTTGATGGCATTTCTATAAAAAATCCTCGCGAAAGAAGAGGCCAGAACAGCGCTGACTCCGGCGTTCAGAAGCGCCAGAGGAGCCTGCTCGCGGGAGGAACCGCAGCCGAAATTGCGCCCTGCCACGACGAAGTCGCCCGGCTGCACCTTCTTCGCGAAGTCGGGGTCGAGGTCTTCCATCACATGCTTCGCCAGTTCCTTCATGTCCAGCGTCTTAAACTTGTACTTTCCGGAGATGATGTAGTCTGTGTTGACGTCGTCGCCGAACTTGTGCGCTCTGCCGCGCAGCTCCATCACAACCCCTCCCTTGGCAGATACTCTCTGGGATCTGTGATCACTCCTGTGATCGCCGATGCGGCTACAGTAGCAGGAGACGCCAGGTAGATGAATGCCTTGTTGTTGGCCATCCGCCCTTTGAAGTTCCTGTTTGCAGTCGAGATCACATTTTCCCCGTCGGAGGGGATGCCGTTGTGCGTGCCGACGCAAGGGCCGCAACCAGGCGTGACAACCGCAGCACCAGCCCTGACAAGCTCCTGAATGATACCCTCGTCCATGGCGTCCAGGAAAACCTGCCGCGAGGCAGGGGCGACGATGAGCCTGACATCAGGATGCACCTTGCGGCCCCTAAGTATGCTGGCCGCGATCCTGAGGTCCTCCAGCCTTCCGTTCGTGCATGTTCCCAAGACTGCCTGATGTATAGGAGTCCCCGCCACCTCGCTCACAGGCGCCACGTTGTCGACGCGGTGGGGCTTTGCGACCTGCGGCTCCAGGCCGCTGACGTCATACTCCAGGATTCTGGCGTAGCAGGCGTCGGGATCAGGCTTTACGCCTTCGAATTTGCCGCTGCTGTGGCGGCGCACCCACTCCCATACCTTCTCATCGGCTTCCATGAGGCCAACCTTCGCCCCCATCTCCACCGCCATGTTGGAAATGGTGAAGCGGGCCTCAACAGAAAGCGCCGAGATCGCCTCACCTGTGAACTCAGCCGACATATAGGTGGCGCCATCAGCGCCTACCTGTCCGATCAGATAAAGGATCAGATCCTTAGAATAGACGCCAAAGGGAAGCCTCCCATGGCAGACAAACTTGACGGTTTCGGGAACCTTAAACCACATCTTCCCGGAGATCATAGCTGCCGCCAGGTCCGTGGAGCCCACACCTGTGGCGAAGGCGTTGAGAGCCCCATAGGTGCATGTATGAGAATCGGCGCCGATCACCAGAGAGCCTGGCCCAACGTGGCCCTTCTCCGGCAGCAGCTGGTGGCAGACTCCTTCGCCGACATCGTAAAGGATCATCTTGTTCTTGCGCGCAAAGTCCCGCATCAGCTTATGAAGCGCCGAAACGCCCTCCAGCGGGCTAGGAGCGCTGTGGTCGATCACGAAAGCACAGCTCTCCGGCTCAGCTACCCTTTCTCCACCCATCTCTTCAAACGACCGGATAGCAAGGGGAGACGTGCCGTCCTGCCCCATCCGAAAGTCGACCTTCGCCACCACGAGGTCGTTGGCATAGACGTCCTGGCCGCTCTTCTTGCTCAAAATCTTTTCCGCAATTGTCTTCCCCAAGGTAGCATCCTCCCCCTTCGTTCGATTAAAAAGCCGCTTTCTTCTTCTCATTCAGATAGTCCTCATAGATGTATACCAGCTCTTTATCAAAGAGAGGGCGTTTCAACTCAATAGCAGCCACCCGGACACGGGCGAGGATTTCGTTGGCCTCTTCCTTGCTGAGAGAGATGCCATATTCCTGGAACTTCGCCTGTATGGCCGCAGTCCCTGAATGCTTCCCGATGACTATCTGCCGCTGCAGGCCGACCTCCTCAGGCCTGAACACCTCATAGGTGCGCGGGTCTTTCAAGGCGCCATCGGCGTGAATCCCCGACTCATGGGCAAACATGTTGGAACCGACTATCGGCTTCCAGGCAGGGAGCTCCCGCTTGGACGCCAGAGAGACGTACTCGGCGATCTCGCGGAACTTCTCGGTCTTAAAATTGAGGTCGATCCCCAGGACATACTTCAGCGCCATAACCACTTCCTCAAGAGCGGCATTTCCTGCGCGCTCACCCAAACCGATAACCGTCACACCAACCCACTTCGCCCCTGCCCGTACCCCAGCCAGGGCATTCGCGGTAGCCATGCCGAAATCATTGTGAGTATGCATCTCAACGTCGATGCCGACTTTATCGATGATCATCTTGACACGCTCATAGGTCTGGAATGGATCCAGTATACCGACCGTGTCGCAGAAACGCA
>JBNATO010000124.1:0-6465 GCA_049701555.1 Thermacetogeniaceae bacterium
AGCAAAAGGGGGATAGCCAAGATACCTGCGCCAGTTAGCTTCTTCCTTAAAGAACATAGCATAATCATTCTTACAGGCTGCAACGATGCTGTAGTGATCGGGAAAATAAGTTTGTACAACTACCTCACCGGACAACTGGCCTCGCCCAGCACGGCCAGCGACCTGAGCCAGCAGCTGGTAGGTTCTTTCTGCAGCTCTATAATCAGGTAGATTCAGAGCGAGATCCGCGTTCAATACCCCCACAAGGGTTACTCTGGGAAAGTCATGACCTTTTGTAACCATCTGAGTGCCTAGCAAAATATCAATTTCTCCTCTTGCAAATTCCTCCAAAATGCGCCTAAAAGCTCCTTTTCTCCTGGTTGTATCTAAATCAAAGCGCTGTATCCTTGCATTCGGGTAAAGGCCTTGGAGTTCTTGCTCAACCCTTTGAATCCCAGCCCCTAACATAGAAAGATTTTTTGGTGCCATGCATTTGGGACAGCGCTCCGGCAATCTCGTTTTATAATTGCAGTAATGGCATTGAAGGCTTTGAGAAGAGCGATGATATACTAGAGATATCGAACAATGCTGACACCTCAAGACATGGCCGCACTTCGAACAAAAGACAAGGGGAGCATACCCACGGCGATTAAGAAAGAGGATCACTTGCTCCTTCCGCTCTAAGCGAAGAGTTATCTGCTCACATAGGTAACTGCTCAATATACCCGCCCCTTCTCTCCTCCTCTCGCAGCGCATATCGACCAAGGTAACCCTCGGCAGTGAACGTCCAGGCGGCCTCTGTTTGATAGTCAGCATACTAAAATGTCCCTTTAAAGCACGTGCGAAACTTTCCACAGAAGGCGTTGCACTTCCAAGCAAAAGCACTGCTTGATGATAACGTGCGCGCTGGTATGCCACCTCGCGAGCATGATAATAAGGCTGTTCCTGACTTTTGTAGGAAGGGTCATGCTCTTCATCGATAATGATCAAACCCAGCTTCTTAAACGGAGCGAATACAGCCGATCTAGGTCCTATGAGAACTTTTATTTTCCCCGTTCTAATGCCTTCATAGATGTGATATTTTTCGCTCTGCCCCTGCCTGCTATGCCAGATCGCCACCTGGTCTCCAAGTGCGCTTCGAAACCATGCCTCAGCTTGAGGAGT
Source organism: Thermacetogeniaceae bacterium (assembly GCA_049701555.1). Taxonomy (GTDB): domain Bacteria; phylum Bacillota; class DSM-12270; order Thermacetogeniales; family Thermacetogeniaceae; genus JBNATO01. The sequence continues at coordinate 1,144 of JBNATO010000124.1, forward strand.
GAGAGCAATCTCAGGTATGAGATAAAGCACTTGGCGATCCAACGACACAGCACAGGCAGCTGCCCGTAAATAAACCTCTGTTTTTCCGCCGCCAGTAACACCATGCAATAGAAACTGTTGAAAGCTACCCCTCCTGAGACCAGCAACGATTTCCTCTACAGCCCTCTCCTGTTCCGGAGTGAGAGCAGAGATCGTCGAGCGCCTTAAATTGCAGCTCCACTGCCTTTCCTGGGTCTTCACCGCTCTCGAAGGTTTTGGCGGAGGCGCCATCACCCTCAATATCTCTGCTAGCGGCTGAACATAGTGCTCCGCCATCCAGCGCCCGATCTCCAAAAGCTCTGGGGTTAGGCTGGGATCAGGGCATACCGATATTATCTCCTTTAACTGAATACCATTAGGCGGCTCGCTATATCCGATGATCCAGCCATTGACAACCAGAGATCCAAAGGGAACAATTACCTTTGTCCCGATCTCCGGCTCTGGAACGTGCGAGGGAATGCGGTAGTAGAAAAAATGATCCAGCAAAGGGTGGTTGATGTCGACTGTTACTTCTGCACAGCGCTCTCCCACTGTGTCTTCCTCCAGGAAACGTCTCTTTTTAGAGGGTTAAGGGCTGCCCTTTCGGCAGCCCCTCACACACTTTACGAATTATCTCGCAAGACTAGCAGCTTCTTTTCGCAGATGTTCAGCCTGATCTATCCGTTCCCATGGGAGGTCAAGATCTGATCTTCCAAAGTGTCCATATGCAGCGGTCTGTTTGTAAATCGGACGGCGCAAATCTAATGCTCTGATTATTGCAGCAGGCTTGAAGTCAAAAATTTCCTTGATCAAGTTGCAGATGGCTTCATCGGATATTACTCCTGTCCCAAAGGTGTCAACTGAAATAGAAACCGGGTTGGCAACACCAATGGCATATGCAAACTGCACTTCGCAGCGACGAGCCAATCCAGCTGCCACAATATTTTTGGCAACATACCTTGCAAAATACGAAGCAGAGCGGTCAACCTTAGTCGGGTCTTTTCCTGAGAAGGCTCCGCCTCCATGCCGCGCCATGCCTCCATATGTATCGACGATGATCTTTCTCCCAGTCAAACCTGTGTCACCCTGCGGCCCCCCGATCACGAAGCGTCCCGTTGGATTGACATAAAACCGCGTCTTCTGATCGAGGAATTCCGGAGGAATGATAGCCTTGATCACATGTTCAATAATATCCTCCTTAATCCGCTCCAAGGACACATCAGGGCTGTGTTGGGCAGAAACTACCACAGCGTCAACCCGCACCGGCTTGTCATCCTCATATTCAACAGTCACCTGGGTTTTCCCATCTGGGCGCAAATACGGGAGAATCTTCTTCTTGCGCACTTCAGCTAACCGCCGTGCGAGTTTATGCGCAAGGTTGATCGGCATGGGCATCAACTCAGGGGTTTCATCCGTTGCATACCCGAACATCATCCCTTGGTCTCCAGCACCCAGCTCCTGCGACTGAATCTCGCCTGTTTTCACCTCAAGAGCTTTGTCTACTCCCATAGCGATATCTGGGGACTGCTCGTCAATAGAGGTGATCACAGCACAGGTATCGCAGTCAAAGCCATACTTTGCGCGGGTATAGCCGATTTCTCTGATGGTTTCTCTCACAACCCGCGGAATGTCCACATAGCATTTTGTTGTGATTTGCCCCGCTACCATCACGAGTCCAGTCGCTACGAGAGTTTCACAAGCGACGCGCGCCATATTATCTTTCTCATATATGGCATCCAAAATAGCATCCGATATCTGGTCAGCGATCTTATCAGGATGCCCCTCGGTAACCGATTCTGAAGTAAACAGCCGCTTTGCCACGAGATCACACCATCCTTTTATTCGTAATCTTTACGACCTCATCGATGATCACACGTGCCAATTCCCTCTTTGTCATCTTGGGGAGCTTTGTGATCCTCCCATCAGGAAAAATCAGCGTCACGATATTGGTATCTACTCCAAAGCCTGCTCCCTCTTCAGTCAAATCATTGGCAACTATCAAATCAAGGTTTTTCTGCTTCAATTTTTCCCTTGCATTTTCCAAGAGATCACTTGTTTCCGCTGCAAAACCGACCAACACCTGATTCTTCTTGTTCTCTCCTAGGTACTGCAGAATGTCCGGCGTCCTACGAAGTTCAACAGTCAATACATCCCTATCTTTTTTTATCTTTTCCTTCTCTCTTACGGCTGGCTTAAAATCAGCCACAGCAGCAGCCTTGATCACAACATCTGCTGTTTCGAAATACTTCTTTACAGCGTCGAACATCTCCTCAGCGGTTTCGATATATACCACGTCTACACCTCGAGGAGGTTCCAGATTAACAGGTCCGCTTATCAGCGTCACGCAAGCTCCCCGCTCCCTCGCTTCTTCAGCAAGGGCATAGCCCATCTTTCCAGAGCTGTAGTTTGATAAAAAGCGCACAGGATCAAGGGGTTCACGGGTTGGGCCAGCTGTTACAATTACACGTTTTCCGCAAAGATCGCTCTTCGAGGAGAAGACACTGTCAACCACAGCAACTATTTTCTCTAAGCTAGCAAGCCTTCCCTTTCCACTCGCACCACATGCCAGCCTTCCTTCATCAGGCTCAACGAAATAGTATCCCTCTTTTTTCAGAAAAGACATCGATCTCTGGAAAATAGGATTTTCGTACATCCCCACATTCATCGCCGGCGCAATAATAACAGGGGCCCTTGTAGCAAGAATCGTGGCGGAAAGCAAGTCATCTGCCAAACCAACAGCCAGCTTTGCTATGAAATTTGCAGTAGCAGGTGCAACTAACACAACATCTGCCCGCTGGGCGAGGCTGACATGGCCAATCTCCCAATCCTTGGGGGTTTCAAACATATCAACATAAACACGATGCTGCGAAAGCGTCTGAAATGTGAGCGGAGTCACAAATTTTGTAGCAGCCTCTGTCATCACAACATAGACTTCATATCCCCTTTTAACGAGCATACTAGTCAGCTCAGCTGCCTTATAAGCAGCGATGCTTCCTGTCACACCTAGAACCACATTCTTCTTCATTTTAGCTTCAACTTAGGCCTCTCTATGCAGAGTTTTCCCTCAGCGATCTCCTCAAGAGCAATGCTTACAGCCTTTAGCGGCAACTCCTCCCCTTTGGCCTGGCTGATTTCAGTGAGTCTGCGAGCCCGCTTCGCAGCAGCAACAACCAATTCGTACTTGCTTTCTACCCTCTTCATCAATACATCAAGACTCGGTTGTCGCATCCAACTCCCTCCCTTTTTGTGAGCTTCGGCGGGCCTTCTCTCTTTTTATTATCTCTAAGATCTCTTCAACTGCCCTTTCCTGGTGATCATTGACCACCACATAATCATACTCACTAGCAGCTTGAAGTTCCTCTTTCGCGGAACTCAGCCTCTTTTTGATCTCATCCTCAGAATCTGTCCCCCGCTTGGTAATCCGAGCACCCAACTCTTCAAAGGAAGGGGGGCTTATAAAAATCAAGACAGCGTCTGGAAACAGCTTTTTAACTTGTCTAGCTCCTTGAATATCTATCTCCAGCAAGACATCTTTTCCATCCTTCAAGCAATTTTTCACATACGATACAGGCGTTCCATAATAATTGTCATATACCTTGGCCCATTCGAGGAATTCTCCCGCCTTGATCTTATCTAAGAATTCTTCAGTAGAAACGAAAAAATAATCGACGCCGTCCTTTTCACCCGGACGAGGAGGACGCGTGGTCACCGAAACCGAATAAGCGAGATCAGGAAGACGCTGCCGCAACAATCCACACAAAGTGCCCTTTCCTGAACCTGAAGGCCCAGATACAACGATAAGAAGTGGTTTTGCGGTCAACTTTGTATTTTCCTCCTATTTCTTTTGTGTCTATTTATTCCTCCAGCTGCTGGTTTGGCTCCTTTACTGATAACCGATTGGCAACGGTTTCCGGCTGAACCGCGGAAAGGATCACGTGATCGCTGTCAGTAATGATGACTGCCCTAGTTCGCCTTCCATAGGTCGCATCGATCAACATCCCCCGATCACGTGCTTCTTGGATAATTCTCTTGATCGGCGCCGATTCCGGGCTCACTATTGCTACTATCCGGTTTGCGGAAACTATGTTACCGAAACCGATGTTGATCAGCTTTATTTCCATGATAACCTCCCTCTGGTTAATTCCTCTCACCTATTCCACATTCTGAACCTGTTCCCTCATTTTTTCTAGCTCGCTCTTAAATTCAACGACCAAAGGTGAGATGATCAAATCTGGTGCTTTGGAGCCGATGGTGTTTATCTCACGGTACATCTCCTGCAGCAAAAAATCTATCCTTCTTCCTACAGGTTCTGTGGAGTTCAGCATTTCGCTTAGCTGCCCCAGATGACTCGATAACCTCACGATCTCTTCAGTGATGTTGCTTCTCTCTGCATAGAGAACTGCTTCAGCCATCAGCCGATTCTCATCAATCTCTGTATCTTCAAGCATCGACCGAAGTCGACTCCTCAAACGCTCCACCAGCTCTTCGTTGACATCAGGAGCTCTTTCGGATATCTTTTTCAGGATTTCCTCCAAACGGCTTTTGCGCATTAGGAAATCATCGAGGATTCGTTTCCCTTCGCGCATTCGCATGGCAATGACTTGATCCAACGCATCGTTCAATGTCTTCTCTGTAACCATCCAAATTCTTTCCAGATCCTCTTCCTCTTGCTCTATAACGATAACCTCCGGAAGCTGAACAAGCTGAATAATGCTCAATTGGCAATCAATATCGAGCATTTCCGCCAATTCCCTTAAGCAATTATAATAAGCAATGACCAAATCTTTGTCAAGCTTAACATTACGCCTCTTTTCACCTTCATCATCTATGCTTACAAATACTTCCACATGACCTCTGGATATCCTCTTGCGCACCTCTTCTCTAATGCGCTCCTCCAAAGAAATATAAGAACGAGGTAACCTCACCATAATTTCGCAAAACCGATGGTTCAAACTGCGGATCTCTACACTAACTTTAAGACCCGCCTCAACTGTCTTGCTGCTTCCGAAACCGGTCATACTCATCAACATAATTGTGCGCCTGGTTCTGCTACCAGCAACCAATATGCACCAAAACCCAGGCTCTTAGCTCCTTTCTGTGATTTGATTCACCACAGCTTCCCAAAAGCATCTCTCATCCTCATAAATGCCTCTTCAAGCCGGCGTTTATCAACAGTCAGGGCAATCCGGAAGTACCCCTCTCCTCGTTCGCCGTAGCCGATTCCAGGTGTAACCACAACACCTGCTTTCTCTAGTAAAACTTCAGCAAACTGCGTAGAGTCATAGCCCTCTGGAACATTCACCC
>JBNATO010000125.1:0-6455 GCA_049701555.1 Thermacetogeniaceae bacterium
CTCACTCTCCTTATTTGTGTTTTTGTTTTTTTCGCCGAGGTCTCTTTTCTTTTTTAGGAGCTAATCCCCTGCTAATCCCCTTCTTTTACCTACTGAAATTTTACACAGCCTCACGGGAACTAGCGGGGGAACCGCTGTAGCCGACAGCGTCTACTCCTACGGCGACTTTACCGGTCCGATCATCAGTGGAAATAAAGAGCCGACGAGGAAGTTTTCCGTGCAGGTGGTCGATGACAACCGCTTCAGCATCAGGATCGACCAGGGATTTACCGATGGGAGCACTTATTACAAATTCCTGATCTCATTTCCTCAAGTATATGTCAAGCCGCTTGGACCCAATGATCCAAAGGCGATCACGGCTACCCTAGATGCTCCTCCGAGCAGCGGGTTTAGCACGGGGAGTTGTACCCTCGGCAATGTGGCTGTGCGGGGGACTGTGGCCACTGTCGATGCGCCGGTGTCGAGCGGGGTTTCCCAGACCTACATCGTCCCCGTGATCGGGGAAAACGGTGGCCAGGTGGCCTCGATCATCATCAAGGAGACAGCGCCCGGCTCCTTGCTGCCGAACGATGGGACGCAGGGGAACAATGGGACGGTGAAGCTCACCCTCCCGCTCGGCTTCACCTGGACCGATGTCGAGGTCATCTCGGATTGGGGGTTCAACAAAGATAACGTTGATCATCAGATCGTGGCTGACGCCAGCGGGCGGAGCAGCATCAGCCTGATCATCAAAAAAGCGACAACCGATATGGTCGGCCGGATCATCGTCAAGGGGAGCGTCTCTGTCGACACCGATGTTGCTCAGCCGGGCGACATCCTAGTCAGCTACGAAGGGACAAATCCTGGGGTAGAGCCGGCTACGCTCACAGTGGCGACTTACGCCACGAGCGGCGTATCGGCATCTCAGGAGACGACAACCAGCGTCGTCGCTGGGAGGAACAACCAGGAGATCGGGCAGATCGCCGTCCACGAGCAGACGCCCGGCGACTTTGCGGAGGGGCGGACCATCACCCTGACGCTCCCCTCGTACGCCAAGTGGCGCACGTATCCTCAAGAGGTCAAAAAACAGGCCGGGGATGGCAAACTCACCTTCCTTGATCTCAATTCTGACAGAACCGTTCTCCGCTATAAAGTTACCAAGGCGAGCACGGTGCGGACGGATTACCTCTTTGAGAATTGCAGCGTAGACCTCGCCCTGAACAGCGCCGACACGCTTAATGTGCAGCTCGGCGGCTCGTGCGGCGTCACGGGGGCTGTGGATGTCGCTGCGGTTATGCAGCCGCTTTCCGTGACCGTGAATAAGGAGACAGTGAGGGCGGGGGTGAAAGGCCAGAGCATCGGCGAGATCACCCTCGTGGAACAGTCAGGCGGCGCGCTGCGCGCCCGCGACCCCGATGGTAAGCAGGCCTACTTGAGGTTGGCCCTCCCTGCAGGGGTCACCTTCAGCAAGACGCCTGCCGTCACAGTGAGCAGCGGGAATATCCACATCCCGGCATCCCAGATCGGGCTCGACTCGACAAACAGGGTGCTCACCATCCCCATCGAGCAGTCGAGCACGGATCCCAGCACGATCGTGATCTCAGGGATCGAGCTGGACGTCGACAGGACGGTGCCTGAGGGGGACATCAAGCTGGAGATCGGCGGAACGGCTATTACTGAAAACAGCACAACATTCGCCGACAACCTGAACAAGATCGAGGTGGCGATCGCTTCTTGCGCGACTCCGGCGTCCAGCGATGCTGTCCGGACTGCAGTCTTCACTGTCGGGGAGGCCAGCTATCAGGTGAATGACCAGACGGTGGAGATGGACACAGCGCCTTACATCAAAGATGGGAGGGTGATGATCCCCTTGCGCTTTGCGGCCAACGCCCTCGGCGTTACGGATGACAACATCATCTGGGACGATTCCACGAAGACGGTGACGTTGCTTAAGGGGAACAGGGTCGTCCAGCTGCAGATCGGCAAAAACGCTCTCACGATCAACGGCGTCTCCATTGCCATCGATGTCGCACCGGAGATCAAGGATGGGCGCACGATGCTGCCGATCCGGGCGGTCAGCACCGCCCTGGGGGCCACGGTGGAATGGAATGAGGAGGACAGGACGGTAACACTCGAGATGAGGTAGCCCCAGAAATTAAACAGGCAGCTATCACGGGAACAAGGTGGTTTGAAGATGCAAGTCTCGACAAATGGCCATCAGGCGGTGGCAGAGGCCCTCTACGGGCGTTATGTTTGGCGGAAGGTATCTTTTATCCTGGTGCTAGCGATATTGTTGGTTTTGGTGGCTATGGTCGCAACCGCTACCGGTGCCTCAGGGATCAGTGTGAGGGATGTCTGCTGTGTGATCGCCAGGAAACTGGTGCCTGGCCTGCACGCCGTGCCGCGCAGCGAGATCGCGGAGGCCGTCGTCTTTGACCTCCGGCTTCCCAGGATCGTGCTGGCCATTCTAGCAGGGATCAGCCTGGGAGGCGCAGGGGCTGTGATGCAGGGGGTTTTGCGCAACCCCTTGGTCAGCCCGATGACGTTAGGGGTATCCAGCGGAGCGGCTTTTGGGGCGGCGTTGGCCATCCTCCTCGGGGCAAATCTCAGCGCCGGGAGCTTTATCGGAAGGTATGAGATCACGATCGGGGCGTTTGTCTTTGGCAGCATGACGATGGTGGTGATCTACGGGATCTCCAAGATCAAGGGGGCAACTCCGGCGACTCTGCTGCTTGCCGGGGTTGCCATGAGCTATCTTTATTCCGCAGGCTTGTCGCTGCTGCAATACGTTTCCACTAATGAGGCCCTGAAAGCGATCGTCGTCTGGCTGATGGGCGGCCTCTGGGGGGCGAGCTGGACAACCGATCTCGTCCTCCTGCCCATCGTTGTCATCTGTACGGTTATCCTGGTCAGCTACTCCTGGGATCTCAACGCCTTTGGGGCGGGGGAAGATGTGGCAAGAGGGCTCGGCGTCAATGTCAGGAGGCTGGTGAACTACAGCCTCGCCCTTTCGACTCTGATCACTTCGAGCGTGATCGCCTTTACCGGCGTGATCGGCTTTATCGGGCTGATCGCTCCCCATATCTGCCGGATGCTGATCGGGAACGACCACCGCTTTCTGATCCCTTCATCCTGCCTCACAGGGGCGGTGCTCCTGCTCCTGGCTGATACTGTAGGTCGGAATATCCTGGCACCTGTCGAGATCCCTGTTGGCATCGTGACATCGGTGCTGGGGGTTCCGTTCTTTATTTACTTGCTGCTGCGGCAGAAGCAGCGATGGTGGTGATCGCATTGCAGGGCCTGAGAAAAAACGGGGGTGGTAGGTATGAAAAAGCCGTGCTCGCGCATGGCAGGGGTGATAGTTTTTTTGGCGGTCGTTGCAGCTTCGGTTCTCCTCTCTGCAGCTCCAGCTGGAGCCGGTTCGATCCTTATTTCGCCGAGAGGTGGTGAAAAATGGGAAGTGGGCAGCGCCCATCCGATCGTGTGGAATACCAATGGCAGCTATAGCGGCGATACCTATGTGGATCTCTATTTCAGCTCGAATTCTGGCGCCACATGGGAGCAAATCGCTCAAAACATCCCTGTTAGGGCAGGAGAATATGCCTGGACAGTTCCCCACACTCCCACTGACCATGCCAGGATCAGGATCACCGTCTCCAGCTTAGTGGAGTCTGAGAATGGGGCGATGACCCCTGTGGTTGTGGCCACTGAGCAGAGCGGCGATTTTGCGATCTCCCAGACGGAAACAGCGCCTTCTCCTGCTCCGGTTCAGCCGGGTGTTGTCTCAGGGAGGGGAGAGATGAGGCTTGTGATCGGCGGCAGGGAGGTCGCCCGCGATCTTCCTGTTGTATTCGATATGGGGAAGGTGCTCGTCCCCATGCGCCCCGTATTCGAGGCGCTGGGGATGGCTGTGACATGGGATCCTGGGGAGCGGTCTGCCACGGCAACGAAGGAGAGCACCACAGTGAAAGTGATCGTTGCCAGTGAGACAGCTTATCTCAACGGGCGGGCTGTGGCGCTCGACCCTGCTCCCAGGATCATCGAGGGGAGGGTTTTTGTCCCGTTGGAGCTGATCGGGGAGGCGAGTGGTGCCAGCGTCAGCTGGGATAACAACAGCAATACCCTCAGCATCGCCATCGCTGGAGGCTCATCTGGAACGGCTCGCCACATCGTTATCAAGGACTCCCGGGGGAGAGAGGTGATCGTGCCTGTCAGGCCAAAGCGCATTGTGGTCTGCGACAGTTATGTGGCAGACGCCATCTGTGCGCTGGGAATGGGGGATGCAGTTGTCGGGGCGCCGGCCGATCTCACCAGCATCTCGCTGCTGTCGCAGAAGATCACCAATGCTCAGAGCGTTGGGACGATGAAAAACCCCAATGCCGACCTGATCATCTCCTTAAAGCCAGAGATCATGTTTGGGCCTGTGAACCAGCCTCAGGAACTTACTGCCAGGCTCCAGGGAAAGGGGATCCCTGTGGTGCTGTTGGACTGTGAGAGGATCGATGTCTTGGAAAACAGCCTGGAGGTGCTGGGGAAGATCCTGGGGGAGGAGGATCGGGCGGCGCAGCTGATCGGGTTTATCGAGAAGTATCGCCAGTTGGTGGTGGAGCGCCTGAAGGATGTACCGAAACAGCAGAGGCCGAGAGTTTACTGGGAGGCGGCAGCTGACTATACAGTGGGGGGGCCAGACTCGGAGGACGGCCTGCTCCTCTCTCTGCTGGGTGTCACCAATATTGCCGGGGATAAGAACGCACCGCTCTCTAGGGTCACGCCGGAGTGGGTGGTGAGCCGCAACCCTGACTTCATCATTAAGGCTGCTGACTACGTCGCTGTCCCTTCGGGTTATCTGGCGACCAGCGACGCCATGCATCAGCTGCACGACTTGATTATCGAGCGGCCGGGGTGGAAGCACATTTCGGCGGTGGCCAATGACAGGGTGTATATCCTGTCGCGGGCGGTCGTGGCAGGGCCGCAGTATGTGATCGGGCTCCTCTATGCCGCCAAGTGGCTCTACCCTGCGCTTTTCCAGGACGTCGATCCTGTTGCCGTCCAGACGGAGATGCTCCAGCAGTTTTACGGGCTGGAGTTTAACGGCGCCTGGGCCTACCCCTTGCCCTGGGTGTCATCTGAGTGAGGATTTGTTATAGAGAATAGGAGGATGATGATCGGTGTGTCGAGTAAAAACATGGAAATTTGGTAAGATCGCAGCTATCTTCTTGATCTGCTCTCTGGTGTTAGGTCAGCTTTTGGTCGGCTCGCCAGCGAAGGCCGCCGGGATCACCATCTATGTCAACGGCAAACTCCTCAAGACCAGCGCGGAGCCTTATATCCAGAACGATCGGGTGTTGGTCCCTTTTCGTGACATCTTCGAAGCCTTAGGGGCCAGCGTCAGCTGGGATGAGAAGACCAGGACGGTCCTCGGCGTGAAGGGTGACAGGAAGGTCAAGCTGACCATCGATAGAAAAACGGCCTATGTCAACGATTCCCCCGTCACGATGGATGTGGCGGCGACGATTAAAGGTGGGCGGACGTTTGTGCCGCTGCGCTTTGTCGGGGAGGCGCTGGGCGCCGATGTGCAGTGGGACGGCGCCAACAGGGTTGTGAGGATCACCCTTGCCGTCACCGCCAGCGGGAGGTCTGTCTCTGTATCCAAGACGATCACCATCAAGGATGCGTATGGCAACATCGTCATGGTACCGAGCCCGGCGAGGCGGATCGTGGTCACCAATTCCAATGTGGCTGAGGCGATCTGTGCCTTGGGAGCGGCTGACAGGATAGTCGGCAGGTCGAGTACCACCACCTTCCCCCCGGTGTTGCTGTCGAAAACTGATGTGGGATCGTGGACGGCACCAAGCGTGGAGAAGATCCTCAGCCTGAAGCCTGATGTCGTCTTCGGCTACGGCCTCTATTTGGACAAGAATATCATCGCCCAGCTCAAGAGGCACGGCATCCCAGTGGTGTTGCTCGACTGCTATTTTCTCCATTCGATGACTCAGGACATGACGATCCTGGGGAAGATTTTGGGGAAGGAAAAGGAGGCTGCGGAGTTCAACGCTTACTATATGAAGTACGTCAACCTGGTCACTGAGCGGACGAAGAAGATCCCAGAGGGCAAAAAGGTGAGGCTCTACGTAGACTACTATACAGATTATGGTACTGTGGGCAAGGGTTCGGCCAGCCAGGAGGTGCTGGATGCTATCGGCGCCAAGAACATCGCCGCCAACCTTGGCGTTCCTTTCCCCAAGATAAGCTCCGAATGGGTGCTTGCCCAGAATCCTCAGGCGATCTTCAAGATCTGTAGCAGCACCTCCGTACCTTCGGGTTACGGGAAATCTGCCAGCGCCATGAAGCGGAAGTATCAGGAGATCATCCAGCGCCCGGGGTGGAGCAAGATCGATGCCGTCAAGAACGGGAGGATCCTCATGGTATCTGGCGAGATCTTCACCAATGTGCGTACCCCGGTGGGGATGCTCTAC
>JBNATO010000126.1:0-6421 GCA_049701555.1 Thermacetogeniaceae bacterium
GCGGGGGCAGGGGGGACGGCAGCTACTGTTTGGGGGTTTTGTTGACCTTTCTCTCAGCTGGAGTCTTTGGATTTTATACTGTGACCGCCAAGAAGTTTGCACTGCGCTACGGCAGTTTGGCGATGAATTCCCTTTCATTTGTCTTAGGAAGCCTCCTCCTGTTGCCTCTGCTGTATTTCCTCGGTTTGCCGGTGTTTTCGGCCTCCCGCGCCGCCTGGCTGAGGATCGCCTACCTCTCTATATGCGTTACAGGGATAGCTTATTATACCTATTTCTCTGGACTGTCGATGTGTGATACGTCACTGGGATCGATGGTCTTCTTTATAAAACCTGTTTTAGCAAGCCTGCTGGCCGCTGCCGTTTTGGGAGAGGCGGTGACTTGGAGGCTTGGGGCAGGAATCATTCTGATACTGTTCGGCATCTACATTGTGCAGCAGGCGACAAAGCAGGCTGTTGGGGCAGGCGAGGGCCTCAGGCGGTGGCTCAGGAAAACGCTCTATTGACAGAGGCTTGTCCGATTCAGTATAATCTTCCCAAAATTAAAGAAAAAGACGAGGAACGGGAAGAGTAGGCATCTGGGCTTGCCTCAGAGAGGAGCCGTCGCAGGCTGGGAGCGGCTCTGGCAAAGCGATGCCGAAAGTGCGCCCGGGAGTTGTGGCGCCGAAAGAGGGGAGTAGGCGCCAACGGTTACATCCGTTATCGGTATTGAGGAGCGGGCATAGCTCTGCCCGAAACAGAGTGGAACCGCGGAAGGGGTCCTTTCGTCTCTGAAGATGAAAGGACTTTTTATTTTTAGAGGCCTTAGGAGGGAGGATGAATGGGGTTCATCAGCCGGATCAAGAGAGACATCCAGGTGGTTTTTGAGCGCGATCCCGCTGCCAAGAGCGTTTGGGAGGTCATCCTGTGTTATCCTGGATTGCACGCCATCTGGATGCACCGTATTGCTCACTGGCTGTACAAGAGGGGCTTTGTCTTGCTCCCCCGGTTGATCTCTCAGATCAATAGATTTTTGACCGGCATTGAGATCCATCCCGGAGCGAAGATCGGCGAAGGGCTCTTCATCGACCATGGTATGGGAGTAGTCATTGGTGAGACCACTGAAATAGGTGATAATGTGACCATATACCAGGGTGTGACGCTGGGAGGCACAGGGAAGGAGAAGGGGAAACGACATCCCACGATCGGCAACAACGTGGTGATCAGCGCTGGCGCTAAGGTTTTGGGTTCACTAACCATCGGAGATAATGTTAAAATAGGGGCGGGTTCGGTGGTGCTCAGGGATGTTCCGCCGAACTGCACAGTTGTAGGTGTGCCTGGAAAGGTAGTGGTCAGGGAGGGGCGCAAGGTCGCCGATGCCCCCCAGCCTGACGCCATCGATCTACAGCATCACCTCTTGCCGGACCCTGTCGGCGAGATGCTCATTTGCTTGCAGCGGAAGATCAACCGTCTGGAGAACAGGATTGAAGAATTGGAGGCAAAGCTCTGTGGGTCTCAAGGTGTATAACACGTTGACAAAGCGGAAGGAGGATTTTGTCCCAGCCTCGCCTCACCAGGTGAGGATGTATGTCTGCGGTCCAACGACGTATAACTTTATTCACCTCGGCAATGCCAGAGCGCTTGTCGTCTTCGATACCATCAGGCGCTACTTGACCTACAAGGGATACCGCGTCTACTATGTTCAGAATTTCACCGACATCGATGACAAGATCATCGCCAGAGCTCAGGAAGAAGGGGAAGAGCCGCTGGCCCTGGCCGAGAAATACATAAGGGAGTATTTCCGGGACGCTGATGCCCTGCGGGTGCAGCGGGCAAGTGTTCACCCCCGGGCAACCGAGCACATCCCAGAGATGATCGAGATGGTGCGCGGCCTTCTCGAAAAGGGGTTTGCCTATGAAGCTGGGGGAGATGTCTACTTCTCGGTGCGCCGCTTTCCCGGCTACGGTAAGCTCTCTGGGAGGACGCTTGAGGAGATGATGGCCGGTGCCAGAGTGGAGGTCGACCCGCGCAAGCGCGATCCCCTCGATTTCGTGCTCTGGAAGGCTGCGAAGCCTGGGGAGCCCGCCTGGGATAGCCCCTGGGGGAAGGGGAGGCCTGGCTGGCACCTGGAGTGTTCGGTGATGTCTGTCAAGTACCTTGGCTTTGGGTTTGATATCCACGGAGGCGGCAGCGACCTGATCTTCCCGCACCATGAGAACGAGATCGCCCAGGCGGAGGCCTTGAGAGGGGAGGAGCCTTTTGCCCGCTATTGGGTCCACAACGGTTTCGTGACAGTCAACGAGGAGAAGATGTCGAAGTCCCTCGGAAATGTATTCATTGTTAGGGATTTGCTCCAGGAGTGGCCGCCGGAGGTTTTGAGATTTTTCCTCCTTTCGACTCACTACAGGAGCCCCGTGGATTACAGCGTGGAGAATTTGGCAGCAGCCCGGAAGAGTTACATGCGCCTGCGCAACACCCTTGAGCTGCTGGAAGAGGTAACAGGGGGCCAGGAGACGGTTCCAGCTGGGAGGCTCTCCAAGGAAGCCGCAGCCTTCAGGGATCAGGTGCTGGCCAGAGTTGCCGAGTTTGAGGAAGCGATGGATGATGACTTTAACACAGCCCTTGCTATTGCTGTCCTTTTCAACCTGGGGAGAGAGATCAACGCCTTTATCAATCGTGAGGACTTCAACCTGACGCCTGCGATCAGGCACATCCTTGTCAGGGTTCACCAGTATTTCAAGAACTTGCTCGACGTCTTGGGCCTTGTCCCCGGAGAAAGCAGAGAGTTGGGGGCGGAATATGCTCCGCTGCTGAAAGAGATCGCTCTTTCTCTGCGGGAGAAACCCGGTGTTCAACTTCCGGATCCGCTCCCTGAGGAGCCGCGAGCTTTGTTGGATGCTCTGCTCAGAGTTCGGCAGGAGGCTAGAGCGCAGAAGAACTACCAGCTCTCGGACGCCATCCGCGATTCGCTGAAGGGTGTAGGCGTCATTCTCGAGGATACACCGCGAGGCGTCAGGTGGAGGATCGTTTGATGAAGCTCAGGCTTGGAGAGAAGGGTTGGATTTGAAGGTTGAGCTGATCGCCTATACTCCAGAACCGGAAGCAGTGGTGGCGGCTGCGGCGAGGCTCTGCTACTCCAACAGCGGGGCCTCGGAATTGAGGGATGGCCTCAGCCGCCAAGAGATCGAGAGGCTGTTAAAAAAACTGGTTTCAGTGGGGCACCTCTCCCCGCTGGAACATGCCAGCTTCACCTTTGCCATAGAAGGTGTAAGCAGAGCATTGTCCCACCAGCTGGTGCGGCACCGCATAGCGTCTTATTCGCAGAGGTCGCAGAGGTATGTCGATGAGGAGAACTTCGAGTATATCATCCCTCCTTCAATCGCCGCTAACCCCGACGCTTTGAAGTTGTACCGGGCCAAGATGGAGGAGATACGTGCGGCTTACAGGGAGCTCGTCAAGCTCGTCCCCCGGGAAGACGCCCGCTATATTTTGCCCAATGCGACCGAAACGAAGCTTGTCTGCACCTTCAACGCCCGGTCTCTTTTGAACTTTTTCCGGCTGCGCTGCTGCCGGCGTGCGCAATGGGAGATCAGGGAGTTGGCCGAGATGATGCGCCGGGAGGTGCGCCGGGTGGCTCCCATCCTCTTCGCCTTGGCAGGCCCCTCTTGTGAGACTGAGGGAATCTGCTGGGAAGGGGAGATGAGCTGCGGGAGGGCTAGGGAGATCCGCTGCCGGGAGGTGCCTGGCGATGGAGGATCTAACGTGGGGGCGTAATCCCGTTCTTGAAGCGCTGAACGGGCCCCGTTCTCTGAACAGGGTTCTGATCGCTCGGGGCAGCCACGGGAGGGTGAAGGAGATCGCCGAGCTGGCGCGTTCTCGGGGTGTCCCTGTTCAGATCGTGGAGCGCCAGGTTTTGGATAAGCTCTGCGGCGGAGCTAAGCACCAGGGGGTGGTCGCCTACCTCAGCCCCAAGCGCTATGCTTCCCTTGAAGAGGTTCTGGCGATTGCTTCGGAGCGCAGAGAGCCTCCTCTTTTGCTGATGCTGGCTGGTTGGGAGGACCCTCAGAACTTCGGCAGCATCCTCCGCAGCGCCGAGGCCGCGGGCGTCCATGGGGTGATCATCCCGGAGAGGCGTGCCGTGCCTCTCACAGGAACAGTCGCTAAGGCTTCTGCTGGAGCTCTGGAGTATATCTCAGTCTGCAGGGTGAAGAACCTGAGCCAGGCTCTGAAAGAGCTGAAAGATGCTGGCCTTTGGGTCGTAGGGGCGGATCCGGCTGGCGATGTGCAGTATTTTGAGGCAGATCTGACGCTCCCCCTTGTTCTCGTTGTCGGGGGTGAAGGAAAGGGTTTGGGCCATCTCGCGAAGGGCTGCGACTTATTGGTGCGGCTCCCCATGAGGGGGAGGGTGGGCTCTTTGAACGCGGCTGTCGCTGGCGCTATCATCCTCTACGAGGCTTTGCGCCAAAGGCTCGGTCAGGCGGATAAATCGAGCCTGTTTTTTGGAGGTTGAAGATGGAAGGCCTTCTCCTGGTGGATGGCTATAATGTGCTCAACGCGTGGCCTGAGTTGGCGCGGCTGGCGAGCGAGGATCTGGAACACGCCAGGGAGCGGCTTATCTCTTGCTTGAGCGAGTTTCATGCCCTGAGCGGCTTGAACATTTTGGTGGTGTTTGATGCTCACAACGTCAAAGGGGGGGTAGAAAGAGAGGAAGAGAAGGGGGGTATCAAGGTTGTCTACACAAAGGAAGGCGAAACCGCTGACCAATGGATCGAAAGGTTTGCGGCGCGCTACCGTACAAATCCGCAGAGAGAGGCGGTGCCTCTCTTTGTGACGACATTCGATTGGCTGGAGCAGAGGATCGTCGCTGCCCAGGGGGCCTACCGGATCACGCCAGCTGAACTCCGCAGCGAGCTGTTGAGATTAAAAGAAGAAGAAAAAAAGTTTCACAGGCCTGTTTTTGAACGCAATTATCTTGACAACTATCTCACAGACAGGATCCGGAAAATTTTTGAAGTTTGGCGTCGCCAGAGCTGATGTTTTCGGGCTTGGGGGCCAACCCTTGACTTTAAGAGCGCTTTTTCGTATAATGCTAAAGGCAAGTTTAAGCAAACCTCCGTGAAACCGCATAAGAGTTCCTGTCGAGAGCCTCCATTCGTGTAAGCGATGCGGACAGGCAGCCTTGGGGTGAGGGGAAGGGGAAGATTTTTTGTGTTCTTCTCTTCTGACCTCAGAAAAAGAAAGATGATGGAGGCGAAAGTCCGGAATGGGTAATTTGGCTCGGCAAGAGGTAGAAGCGATCGAGTGCCTTTCGGATGAAGAGATCGTAGAAATGGCAAGGGATGGAGATAGCGCAGCCCTAGAGTATCTCATCAATAAGTACAAGAATTTTGTGAGAGCCAAAGCGAGATCCTACTTTCTCATTGGCGCCGATCGCGAGGATATCATACAAGAGGGGATGATCGGGCTTTATAAGGCGATTCGGGACTTTCGGTGTGACAAGCTCTCATCCTTCAGGGCCTTTGCAGAGCTCTGCATAACGAGGCAGATCATCACTGCTATTAAAACAGCGACGCGGCAGAAGCATATTCCGCTCAATTCGTATGTGTCTCTGAACAAGCCGATCTATGACGAGGACTCCGACCGCACGCTTCTGGATGTGATCTCGGGGTCGAGGATCAGCGATCCTGAAGAGTTGATCATCAGCAGGGAAGAGTTTGATGACATCGAGGAGAAAATGGGAGAGATCCTCAGCTCGCTTGAATGGAAGGTATTGATGTTCTATCTAGAGGGGAAGTCATATCAGGAGATGGCTTCGGACCTCAATCGGCATGTGAAATCTATCGACAATGCTTTGCAAAGGGTCAAAAGGAAGTTAGAGCGGTATTTGGAAAAGCGCGATCATTGAAGTGAGCTCTTGATCTCGAGGGGAATCCGTTGTATAATACAACTTGCCGGTGTGGAACGCCGACGTAGCTCAATTGGTAGAGCGGCTGACTTGTAATCAGCAGGTTTAGGGGTTCAAGTCCCCTCGTCGGCTCCAAATATAAAGAAAGAAGCCTAGTGTGGAGAGGTGCCCGAGTTGGTCAAAGGGGGCAGACTGTAAATCTGCTGGCTCAGCCTTCGAAGGTTCGAATCCTTCCCTCTCCACCATATCGCGGGGTGGAGCAACGGTAGCTCGTCGGGCTCATAACCCGAAGGTTGTCGGTTCGAATCCGACCCCCGCAACCAAATGCCCACATAGCTCAGCAGGTAGAGCGTCGCCTTGGTAAGGCGGAGGTCACCGGTTCAAACCCGGTTGTGGGCTCCAGTGAAAGCAAGGTCCCGCAGGAAGGTGCGGGACCTTCTTATTATTTCTTGAAATGGTTCCTGAAGGATGGGGATGAGATGTCTCGCGAGAGGGTAGCTGTGGCAATGAGCGGCGGAGTTGACAGCTCTGTTGCCGCTC
>JBNATO010000127.1:0-6418 GCA_049701555.1 Thermacetogeniaceae bacterium
CTCTTTTAAAAACCGTACTCTTTCCATCTCGCTGTGACAAGGTCTTTTATCGCCTGTGACATTTCGATTTCCTCGGGCCATTCGCGGTAATGCCCTTCATCCGGCCCCTTCTTTGTAGCATCAATACCGACCTTTGAACCATAAGAGGGAAGAGGACAAGCATGGTCAAGTATCTCTATCGGGCCCTCGACGAACATCATGTCTCTCTTGGGATCGACGTTATTATAGACCCTCCACCAGACCTCATTCATATCGTGAACATTCACATGAGCGTCAACAACTATAATCATCTTAGTAAACATCATCATACCCAGTCCCCAAAGGGCGCACATAACCTTTTTGGCATGCCCTGGATAGCTCTTTTTGATAGCCACGACAGCACAATTATGAAAAACTCCCTCAATCGGCAGGTTAATATCGACAATCTCAGGGAGGAGAAACTTCACTACAGGCAAAAATATCCGCTCAGTAGCCTTTGCAAGGTAGCAATCCTCCATTGGAGGTTTCCCCACAACTGTCGCTGGATATATAGCGTCTTTGCGGTGTGTGATACATGTTATGTGAAAGACAGGGTAATAATCAGGAAGGGAATAATAACCTGTGTGGTCTCCAAATGGACCTTCCAATCGCTTCTCTTCCAGATCCACATAACCCTCCAAGATGATCTCAGCATGTGCCGGCACTTCTAGATCCACTGTGACACACTTCACCATTTCCACAGCTTGTCTTCTTAGAAAACCGGCAAAAAACATCTCATCAAACCCGTGTGGAAGCGGAGCAGTAGCAGCATAGATAGTCGCAGGATCACCGCCTAAGGCCACAGCGACCTCCATTTGCTTCCTCATCAGCTGATGCTTTTTATAATTCTCTGCCCCATTTTTGTGCATGTGCCAATGCATTCCTGTGGTCTTGGCATCAAACACTTGCAAGCGATACATTCCCACGTTTTGCCGCCCCGTCTCAGGATCCTTCGTAAAGACAAGCGGGAGAGTGATGTAACGACCACCATCACCAGGCCAACATTTGAGGATTGGGAAGATATCAAGGGAGGCATCTTCTTTGTGAATAACTTCCTGGCATGGAGCTTTTTTAACCGTCTTAGGAGCCCAACTGCCGATCTCTGCCAAGCGTGGAAGCAGTTTTACTTTATCCCAGAGAGAAAACCGCATGTCTTGAAACCGCAGAAGTTCACTGATCCGTTCTCCGATCTCGTCTAAGCTGTTTACCTCTAGAGCGAGCGCCATCCTTTCCTGGCTGCCAAAAGCGTTGATCAGAACCGGATAATCAGATCCTTTTACCTTTTCAAAGAAAAGAGCGGGACCGCCTTGTTTGCTGACGCGGTCTGTTATTTCAGTAATTTCTAAAACAGGATCCACTTCCACCTTCACACGATGCAGCAAACCTTTTTTTTCGAGAATTTCCATGAACTCGCGGAGATCGCGGTACGGCAAAACCATCCCTCCATCTTTTACAACTAAGTTTTAACAACAAAGGTTCGAATAATTATACCAGAGAGAGCAACTCTTTAGCAAAAATTCCAAGCACATCGCTGCTTTCCATTCGTATTTGGTTTTCAACATCAGCCGAGGCAATTTTGTGTTTTTGGGCACCATAAGAAACACCTAGTTTAACACCAAAGCTGTATAGCTTTTGCTGTTCCTCCTCTGTGCCTCCCGCAAAAAGACATCCTAAAGAACAACATTCACCAAAGAAAACCCCATACCTTCTTCTGATGCCATCCATAAGCGCAGGGCATACATCGTTCTGCTGTGGCAAAACATCCCTCTTTAGCGTTTCCAAAACAGCGCTTCCCTCGTTCATAACGCTGATCAGCCTGGCGAACCTCTCTAACAAAAAAAAGCATCCGGTTTCACACAGCAATTGAAAAAGATGGGCACAAACGTAATCCCCAGCCAACACTATCAGCTGTTTTTCTCGCCCTTTTTTTGAATGTGTTGCGCTATGAAGGTAACTCCCTATATTTACCAACAAGGTAAAAAGAGCAGGAAGTATACCTTTTTTCCTGTTATTAAAAACAGATGCACTGAGCAACACCAATCCTGGTGGGATCAGGAGTTCATCCTCTTGCAGCACTTCTAGCAAAGGGTTTGCTATTGGCGAAAGTTTTTCTTTCAGTTTATTCACGACCTCCTCAAGCTCTACTCCAACCGATTGCATCAATGACAGAAACAACTTTTTCACTAAAATTTCCTCCCTACTAAAAAGGGGTTCTTTTTAATGCTCAAAGAACCCCTTCCTTTATCTTTTTTCATGGGTTACCTATCAACTGCCAAATTATGCTGCCCCAACCTTTCTCAATACGCCAGTGGGATCGACAAAGAGCTTCTTGAAACCAAGAGCTTTAGGATCGAGACCCAGCGCCAACCCGATCAACTGCGTAAAGAACGGTATCGGAATTCTGTACTGTGTTCCGTATTTTTTCTCGACACTGATCTGCCGCATATCAAGGTTCTGCTGGCAAAGCGGACAGGCTGCCACTATACAATCTGCCCCTGAATCCTTAGCCACCTTTAGGATATCGTTGCATAACTTGGTGCAGACATCTTCATTAGTCATCCCCAAAGATGCCCCACAACACTCGGTTTTATACGGCCATGGAACAGGCTCTGCTCCAAGGGCACGCATGATGTTATCCATCGATTGAGGATTCTCAGGATCATCCACAAAATTGACAATTTTTGGCGGTTTTACAAACAAACACCCATAATAACACGCAACTTTCAATCCACGAAGGCTCCTCTTGACTTTCTTCTTGATCTCTTCAAGGGTTTCAGGGTTTGCAAAAACATCAAGGTAACTCTTGAGTTTTATTTTTCCTGTATATGGACGCTCAAGCAGTGAGTTTACTTTCTGCTTTAACTCTTCATCTCTGGAAAGCTCATACTCGACAGCCGCAAACCTCTGGTGACAAGCTGCACATGGAGCTACCATCTCGTCGACGGGTAAGGTCTCAGCCAAGGCCATGACTCGAGCTGGAAGCGCGAGGGATAGAAGGTGATCCGTCATATGAGCAGAAGATGCCCCGCAGCAATTCCAATCAGGAATTTCTATAAATTCAATCCCCAGCGCATGTGCTACTGCATGGCTGGACATTCCATACTCAATACCACCAGTCTCCAAAGAACAACCCGGATACAATGCATACTTCGGCATCTCCTATCCCTCCATCCTCTTGACCTTTTCAAAGATGTTTTTGATCTCCTTGCGCCCTTTAATTCGGTGAGGGAATGGCTTTGCCTTACCCTTCAACATCATTGGAAGCCCAAACTGCATATCCTTAAACAAGTTGCCAGTCCTAATGTTATTCATCATAAGCAGCCCAGCTTCAAAGAGTCGGCCGTAGCTCTGTACTGTCTTGAGAAAGACCTCATTGAATATCGTTACCAGCTTACCCTTCTCGACATAACCGGCCTTGACAGCTTCCTGGCGCAATGCATCCATCACACGTGCTACCTCTATGTCCCTGATGCACCTTGTAGTACAAGTATTGCATCCCATACATACCCAGATAGTCTTTGACTTCAGCACCTCATCCTTCATCCCAAGCAATAACATCCTAATTATCTGGTTCGGCAGGTAGTCCATCGCAAAGCTCCCTGGACATCCTCCAGAGCACTTAGCGCACTGGTAACACTGGCGAATATCCTGCCCACTCTTCTCTATAATCTTGTCAATAAACGACCGGTTTTGTTCCATAACCTGAGAAAAATTAATTTCCCCCATCGCGACCCCCTCTTAAAATCAATCATTCATTTTCCTTAAATCACTATTCTCTCTCTTCTGAATAATTCCTTCCTTAAAAACAAGAAAAAATTTAATTTTATTAAAGAAAAACAAAACAAATAAGCCTTACATTTTTCCTGTAAGGCTTATTTGTTAACCTTTACGCTTAACTGGGTCTGGGCAGTCTAAAATAAATATCCCCCCTATTGGTTTACCGCTGCCCTCTGGCATGTTTCAATGATGCCGCGTTTTATCTCTGTCGCTGTCATATGATTAGCCCGAAACTTTTCCACCAGGTACCTACATGCATCCCACGGATCGACCCTTTCTCCACATGTAAAAACATCCACAGCAGCATAACCTAACTCAGGCCATGTATGAATCGCCAGATGAGACTCGGAAATGACGACTACTCCGCTTACCCCTTGAGGGCTGAATTTATGGAAAACACACTCTCTGACTTCCGCTCCAGCAGCGAGAGCAGCGTCGATCATGTAACGCCTGATCTGTTCCTGATCATCAAGCGTTTTGAAATCGCACCCATAAAATTCAGCTAAAACATGACGCCCCAAAGAGTTCATTTTTGACATTAATAGTCCCAACCTCCTTTTAGAACATCATAATTTAGCAAAATCTAAAAAAACAGAAAGGAAATCGAAGCCTAGCCGCATTATTCCGGCTTCCAATTCCAATCCTATTAAATTTTAGCACTACATCTTGTTTTGTCAATAACATTTGCTTCGCCCACCAAGACACCCGCGTCTACCACATCACCTGCCTCATATAAGGATAATACATTGCCTCAGCACACCTGATGACCCGACTGCTCTTTGTGTACCCTCATTCATCGGTCACAAATTTTATTTTAAAACGTTCTGGCAGCAAATCAACCATCGGATAGTAAGCTAACCGACAAAAAACCTCAAACACTCACCTCTTCTTGTACTAGCTGCCCCTCATCCTAAAGATCCCTGCAAGTTACAACCGCCGCATAGGTAAAACCAAGAATATACTTTTACAGTGGCTTTATGACCTCATTTTGTCTCAAAACAAGGTAAAAAAGTATCGCAGCAGGGAAAATGATCCCAGTTGCCGCAGCAACTATCCCAGAATCATTAAATATCAAAGCTGCAAACGCTCCGACAAGCGATCCTTCCAAACCAATAGCCACAGCAGGATTATTCGCCAATACCTTCCGGAATATCCCAACAGGCCTATAAAAGAGAACACCCAGAGCCAAAAGCGATCCCAACAAAACCCTCGTCCAGATTGTATATCTGATCAAGCGGTAATTCATGGTCAGTTTCCGCGCTATTACATCCGTAAGAGCAGACAATCCGCTCATCTCAACATTGGCGATCAGCTGACCAAAATGGGAACGGGATTCTGGAGGGCGTGAAAAATCCCACAACATGAAACCAGAAGCCAAAACCAGTATGATAAATCCTCCAAGCATCACACGTTTCCAACTCAGCCTCACACCAAGAAAACGGCAAAATGTATATGTAAATGCAGTCAACGCGGCGAGCAACCCTCCAAAATTACTCCCCCACATCGGAGCACCAAGGATCACGACAGCCGAAAGAAATAGAAAACCGTTCACCAAGAGCGGAACCCTCTTGTCAAGGCCTCCCGAGCGTTGAAGCAACAATGAAGAACCCATCACCAATGATCCGATCAAGACCCCCATGTATTCGTTCCCAAGACCATAGAAACGTGCCCCTGACATGGTGTCATAACTCAAGACAGAGTACTCTTGGAGATTGCAGCCACTCAATGTATCAACCAACAAAACCCCAACAGTTGCCAAGCAAAGAAACAGAAGGGGATCTATATCCTTGTTCGACACAAGCTTCATGCTCAGCAAAACAATGAAAAAAACCAACACCAAACACACCGCGAGATATAGGAAGGGATTAATTATCAAAAAGGCACTGACGACCAGCCAAGCCACAGGAACAGCAAGAAGCCCTAACAGAAGAGGAGACAAGTATTTTCCAATGCGAGGCTTGAGGGACAAGCAAAAGATTGTACTCGCAAGAACCACCAAATGTAAAATCACGTATCCCTTGACAACAAAGGGACGTAAAAGAGAGATAAAGACAGCTCGATTGTCGACATCTTGGATATATCTCACAGAATCTTCTCTCTTCACTACATACCAGGGGCGTCCTGAAAAATTGACCATTGGGGCTTTTAGGTAGCTACAAATGCTTGGTGCGATATCATAAAGAGTCACAATACCCGCCCTTCTGGTGGTAGGAGAGATCAGCAGGCCAGGCTGCATCTTTCGGTCCAAAACTCCAATAAAGCCAAAAAATCTGTTCTCTATAGGAGGACAGCTTGTAGGAACAAATGAAGCCACCATTATCTGGGTATTTTCGAGCGATGTATTCTTTACCAGCCAACCAATGAACTGGTCGTACTGTCGAAGTATCCTGTTCCTCTCCCTAAGATATACCTTGTCAGTAAGCGTTTGGTTGCTCTGCTCCAAGCGCACTAGATCGCCTAACTCAATAACAAGAAGATTACACCTGTCTTTTAGCTTTAAATATTGAGACCTCATGGCAACGTAATTCGTGCTGTAGACAAAAGGGTTGTTGCGTTCGATCTTAACCATGTCGCTGTCTATTTTCCCTATATCAACAATTCCACGTCTGTCCATTGCAACAAC
>JBNATO010000128.1:0-6390 GCA_049701555.1 Thermacetogeniaceae bacterium
TTAGGCGAAGAGCTGCTCCCCAGCTGGACAACCGAACGACAGCCGTCTGGTTATCCGTAAAGTTTACTGCGTCAACTTTTCCTTTCATCTCTTGGGCATGCTTGTCGATCACATCAAAGCTGGCGTATGTTGGTGGCCCTATTTCGCCGGTACAGGCAAACTGACCCGACGCCAAAACCTTTTCCAGATTACTCCCTGATTTCAAGTTTTCGAACTTAATCTCTTTCAAGGGTCAATTCCTCCCTTACCAGTGTTCTCGGACCTTTATCTCTCTTCCAGTTTTTAGGCGGAATAATCTCCTTGAGTTTATCCAATTGTCCTAATGCCTTTAGCCTGTCATAGATAAGCTGCCAACCACAATCGACATCCTTGGAAACCTCACACTTTCCGTATTGAGATCCGCCACAGGGTCCGTTGAGCAAACTCTTTGAACAACGTGCTATTGGGCATATTCCACCAGTCTTATCAAGCACACAATCGCCGCAGGCAAAGCATCTTTCGGCCCATTTCCCCACATCAAGATTTGCACCCAAGAACAGGGTGTTAACGCCAGGAAATACCGGAATCGGAGACTTTTCCGCAAGGTATTGAATCCCAATTCCGCAGGCGAGAGAGACAACAGCTTCAACCTTGCTAACATTTTCCTTAAACTTTGCAAGATACTCCGCATCACACTGGCGCTCTACAGTCTGCTCTAAAACCTCTATGGGATTGCCATCCTTGTTTCGTGCCAACCTGATCTGCGATGCCAGGATTCCAACCTCTTTCTCTCCACCCGCCAAGCACACAGTTACGCAGCCATAACAACCAGCAATAAGCACCTTCTTGTAAGGTGCGATCATCTCTAGAATTTTTTCAATCGGCTTTCTCTCGGCTACGATCATCCTATCACCTTCCCTGCATTTTGCCTAACTTCTGAATTTTTTCAGCCATGGTCCGGACAGCTTGAACAAACTGCTTACCTTGATTTGCAGCTACATGAACAAATTCGATCCGTTCTTCTTCCCAACCGATATCTCTAAGAAGCTTCCGCACCTGACCTTGACGCTTCTCAGCGCGTTCATTACCCCAAACAAATTTGCAATTCTCCTTGTGGCAGACAAACAGCATTACACCCTCTGCTCCGCGCTCCAGCGCTTTCAACAGATAAATAACGTCAATCTTCCCAGAACAAGGAACTCGCACGATCTGGACACTCTTTTGCAAATCAGGCTCCAATTCTTTGACATACTCTGCAGCTAGATAGCCTGAGTTCTCGCAGGCATATGCCACAATCTTTGGCGGTTTTTCCGTTTCCTGAAGAATCTCCTGATCGGAATACAATGGTAGCTGTATAGCCTTTCCTGGACATTCAGCAGCACACGTCCCACACCGACGGCAGGCCAGAGGATTCATCCTGGCAGCAGAGTGATACATATTGTTTAAGCTCTCATCGTGAACGATCTCTATCGCCTTATGTGGGCAAGTCCGATAACATGTCAGACAAACTGCACACTTCTCCGCATCAACCCTGGGTTGCAGAGCAGGAACCCGAACCTTCCCTGAAGCAAAACGGCCGACTTCCGCAGCAACTACAGCAGCTTCCCTCTCAACATCTACGCCATAGATAGGGCCATGACAACTACCTACAAAGTAAATGCCTTCCCTGTTTGACTTAACTGGAAGGAAGTGTACGTTATCGTCCTGGAAAAATCCATCTGGACCTAGCCTTATCTCCAGAACATCAGCCAAATCTTTCGTTACAGGCGATGGAACATAATCTTCTGCCAACACCAGGTAATCACTTGTGACCCTTATCGGATCCAACAGGGATACAAAAGGATCGCGGAACTGAACAGTTGCAGCCACAACTGTAGAATAAAATTCTAGATCTCCAACATACTTCAAAAAGTTAATCCCCTTCGCCCTGGCAACTTCATACTTCTGCTCAATTTCGTCCGCTGATACCTTCATGTCATCATAAAGGATATTAACCTCTGCGGCCCCTTTTTCCTTGAGATCTATAGCTGCCTCTATGGTCTTTGCATAGGACAACAGCGAATCAGTATCAGCCTTCCCCAATACAAAGGTGATCCTTTGACCCGCCAAGTTCTTTTTGCTTTCTAAAAATCGCGAAAGCGTGAGAACATGATCACCTATTTCTATTCCACCATATTTCTCCTTGTTGTACACCGGGCGGGCTTCTACAGCCACAACTATCGCGCCAAATTTTTGTCTATTAACCTGCCCATTCTCGAAAAGTTGGACAGTGAAATTCCCTGCAAATCCCTCTAATCCTACGATCTGCGCTTTTTCCCTCACTGTGACATTATTAAGTTCCTTAACGAGAGGAATCCCATCGGTTACTTCAGGATCACCTGGTATCATCACAACTGGCTGATTCTTTGCCACCGCTGCAGCCGCCATGGCTGCTTCCTTGCCACATCCAATGACTAAAACATCAGGTGTGACATCAATTTCTTCGACTTTGACCTCTTCTCGCAACTGTAATTTAGTGAGTACCTTGTTGATGAGATCAATTGCTTCTTCATTGCTTTTCGGGGCAGAAAAGAGATCTACAAACTCAACATCATAACAAGTTATCCCTTTTTCCTCCGTCACCTGAAGAATCTGACGCCTTATAAACTGATCTGTACACCCCGCGAACAACAAGCGATTCAGGGCATACTTATCGATCTCTTCCGCCAGTTTTTCTCTTTCAATCCTTCCACAGATTGCGTTAGACAGCCGTATATATTCAAAATCCGCTTTACTCTGAATAACTGACTTTATTTTTTCAAGATCTATATTTTTCGAAATCTTCCCCTCACAGTCACAAAGGTAAATACCAACTCTCACATCTTTACTACTTCTTGCCATTGAGTTTCCCCCTAAAATACAAACTTCGAATCCCACTCCCCATTTGATAAAAAGGTTTGAACGAGGCCCCGCTTAATGCGGGACCTCATTCTCCCTTAACCTAAACCTTCTTACCTCTGGCGGAAGACTTTGGCATAAGAGTCACAGTAAATGGTCTTGTTCAGAAGCATCTCAGCAGTTGCAATGGCATCCACTAAGTCATCGTCCATAACATCCATAATAGCCGAATCAAGCCCCATCGCTATTGCCATCACACAATATGTTCTGTTGATCAAGGCACGATGTGGAGTACCTTGCGACACATTGCTAAGTCCTAACGTGATATGTGGAGGCGGATCGGAAAGCCCCTTAATTTGGCGAATGGCCTCAAGAACCTCTGGAGCATGGTCCTGCGCCACATTGCACGGCAGAATCAAGGGGTCTATGAAGAGGTCATCCGGTGCCAACCCAAACTCGTCTGCTGCAGCAAGTAGTTCCATTGCAAACTGCACGCGCATGTCTGCACTCTTGGGAATACCCGATTTGTCCATCGTCAATGCCACAATTTTGGCCCCATACTTTTTAGCCATAGGAAATACTCTCTCGATCTTAGGCCTCTCGCAGGGGCATGAGTTTATCAGCGCCGGCTTTTTGCAGATCTCCAAACCTGCCTCTATGGCATCATAGTTAGTGGAGTCGAGGGCCAGCGGCGTATCGCAAACCTCCTGAATAACCTCCACCATCCAACGCATCGACTTCACTCTGTCCGTCGCTGTAGGCCCAACGTTGACATCCAGATAATGAGCGCCTGCTTGGGTCTGCTTGATCGCCCACTCCTGAATGGGTTTCGGGTCAAACTTCGCCACAGCTTCCCCGATGTCTTTAAACATCCCGTTAATTCTCTCACCAATCATTATAAAAGCCATACCTTTACCTCCTCATTTAATTAATAAGCATTGGAGACCATCAGGCTCTCGAGATGTTTCCTAACCAACTTAGCAGCTTCAGGGTGCCTCATCAAAACGAGGTCGCCACCAGCCTGCAACAACGCTGCTGCAGTCATGGCTTCCCACATGATACCGCGCGGCTTCTGCGGACCCCAACCAGGACCTGCTTCTTCATCAGGAGCCACGGCCTCCTTTGCACGCCACGCCTCGGGTCCTGCCAGACAGACAATCGGAAATGCCATCATCTTATCACCGATCAAGGCTCCCCAGCGAGCTCTTTCCATAATGGAGTATGAATACTCAATACCATAGCCAAGACCGCCGGTCAGCGGGTCGTTGATGATCTTCTCAGGGGATACACCCATTTCCGTAAGCATGATATTCAGCTGTTTCATGATATTGATGTCCACTGGAGAGCGAGCCACGATGCAATGCTTGCCCATCATGCAAGCAGCAGCGATCGAGCGATAATTATCTTTTTCAGCAACACCCAGCGCAATGTTTTCGCCCGCAGCCGCTTCCCCAACAGCCTGTAATACCTCATTGTCCTTTTCTGGGTTGCCAGGGCCCTCTACCATCAGCGGCGCCCCTGTGTTTTCCAAAATCGCCTTAACAACTTTTGCGCATTCATCGGGAGTCTTTGAGTTATCCAGGTCAGGATCGGCCCCCTTTAACTTCAGATAAATGACATCAGCACCTAACTCTTCCACTTTCTTTGCCCAAGCTACAGGATCATCCCAGACATCACCGTATACTTCTTCAAAACACTCTGGCCAATCCGGCTTGATATCCCAAATTTCCAAGGCAATTACCGGGCGATTTGGGATCTCTCCCTCAAACTGCAGGAATGGCAGGGTAGAGCTTCCACCTAACTTAACCGTGTAAGCCCTGGTCCCTCCCATTTCCTTTGTGGCACCGAGCACTACTTCCTGCACTTTACTTGTATACTTTTCTTTTAAAATCTCAACCGGCATGATTTACTCTCCTTTCTTCACGAACTAATATTATTTCTCTTCTGCTCATCAAATTCCTCAACTTTCAATTAAGCTCCCAAGCGCAGCTTAGCAAACGAAGTGATCGCCGATGCTTCCCGCGGCCCTACGATGACTTCCCAACCGGACAGCTCTTCGATCTTGCCCTTTATAGCAGCGACTCCGCCTGGGATAATCAGCTTTCTATGATTGACCTTCTGGTTTATTTCAGAGTCTTTCAGCCACGGGCCTATCGTCTCACCGATAAACTTGCCGCCAGCCCACGCTGTCAGAACAGAAAGGCCATCGGTATCGAAGGCTATCAGATAGCTCGGTATTCTCGTAGCCTCGATCTCAGTAGCAACAGTGTAATAAGTCAAGGAGAAGTTTGTGGTGATATAAACCGGCGAATCAGGCGTGACATCGCCAATAGCGTAGATACCCGGCTGTACCGTAATCGGCTTCTGAGGATCAGTGTAGATGTTGAAGCGCCAGGTCAAGAGAGCAAGCAAGCATGGCAGGTTCAAGTTCTTCATCACTACGACGCTGGCATACTTAGACACATAAACCTGTGCCTGCAGCGCCTCTAAGTAAGGATCTTCCTCTGTCGTAAAGGCAATTGTCGGATACCCGAATGGGCGGAAGCGCTTCTTGATCGCCTGACGGCGGATCTGTGTCAGGTCAGCCAAGACCTTGGAGGTCTCGCGCTCGCCGGAATCCAGAATAAGCTCCTTGTAGCCCAAACCCACCACTTTTTCAACAAGACCAGCTAGATCGTCGAGGTTCTTTCCTTTCACTACAAGCGGCGCGTTGATCTTCTTGGCAATTTCTACCATCTTCTCATAGTTGTCAGCTGTTGCCGCATAGAGGATCGGTTTTCTGTCAGCAACCACAGCAGCAGCCGCTTCCATTGCAGCAGGATCCTCTGCCATAAGCAGCAGAACTTTCTTCGTATTCGCTGCAGCAGCCTCTACCGCTTTCTTGAAGGCATCGGCAGAAGAGCACTTAATCGCTACGCCATCGATTACATAGGTTTGACCCACACGCTCAAATTTCAATACATCAATCTCTGCAACCTTCGCAGCCACATCATCGGTGTCGGCAATTTCAATGAAGATACCTGTCGGGTGATAGAAAGTCTTGTCATGCCGGAAGAGAACCTGCTCATCACCCATCTCCAAGACATTGTCACCGGTTCCTGCCTTGACAAGCTTGATAGGCGGAGCTGTCGCTGCTTCCAAAGCTTCCTTCGCTTCATCAGAGACATAAGGGCAATCGCTCAAATTCGCTTTGCCTGCAGCCAGATTCATAGCAAAAGCCATGCACGTGGGAACTCCACACTCTCCGCAGTTTGTCTTCGGCAAGAGTTTAAAGATAGCAAGCCCTGTTAAACCCATCAGTTCCTTCTCCTTTCTGAAACTTAATTTTATATCTCAAAAGTGTACAACCTGTGGCCACCGAGGCTCTGGAAAATATCCCTCGGTGGCCACAGCATTCGGCTTACATCAACGGCTCCATCTTCAGGGCAGGATGACCCTTCTCCTCGAGATACGGGAGAATCTCATCCGGCGTTATTCCTATCGTCTCATCAGCGATCATGTCAGCGAAGTTATCGCCATACCCTTCTTCCTTGC
>JBNATO010000129.1:0-6272 GCA_049701555.1 Thermacetogeniaceae bacterium
GCGCCTGGCGACGCTCCGCCTCGAGCTTCTTCCGGTCAAGGCGATCCTTTAGAGCCACCTCGCTCCTCACCTGTGGTTTCCTTTCGACCCCTTGGAGCGGTGGCTCGGCAAGCTTTTTTTCGCTTGGCATTCTTGCACCTCCAAAAATTTTCAAATTTCAGAAAAGTTTTAAAATAAAAACTCCCGGAATTTAACTTCCGGGAGCAAAAATCTACTGTCAGTTCTCTCTATCAAAGAACTGAGCATAAACCAGAGAAACATTTGTTCAAACGATACCAGGGCAGAAGAAAACCTTTGCTTCATTACATTCAATCCTTCCAATCCCATTTGGCAAAAAACTTCTTCACAAAACTTTCCTAAAAACCAGAATGCTACGAGATTGCGGATCACATGAGCTCAGCAAAGATTTTCTTGCCAATCTATCCGCAGATGTTAATGTAAATTCACGACAAGTCCTATTTCTCCATAGGTCTATAATTCCAATTTTATCTTCATTTTACAACAGTGAGTCATATATTGCAATATTTTTTTGGACATTTAGTCAATATTTGCAAAAAATTTAGCCCAGCAAAACCATCTCATGTCAAGAAACATGTACCCATGATAAACTAAACGTAGCAGGACCAACAACTCCGCCTGAGAGGAGGGAGGCAATGCCTTCTGAGGTGTATTACACAAATCTGAGGTGCAAGAGCGGCCTGAACCTGCTCGACAAGGTCGCAATGCTCTACGAGCGGGCTGAATTCTCATCCCTTTTTAAACCCAAAGATCTAGTAGCCATCAAGGTGCACTTCGGGGAGAGAGGCAACACAGCCTATGTGAGGCCGCAGTACATCAAGAGGATCGTAGAAAAGGTCAAGGAGGCAGGGGGCAAGCCGTTCCTGACAGATGCCAACACTCTCTATGTGGGAAGCCGCTCCAACGCGGTGGATCACATCGAAACAGCGCTTGAGAACGGGTTCGCATATGCAACAGTAGGCGCTCCGGTGATCATCGCCGATGGGCTCACAGGCAGAGACTATGTCAGCGTGGAGATCAACCTCAAGCACATCGACATGGCAAAGGTGGCAGCAGCAACCTATCACGCCGACGCCCTGATCGTCGTCAGCCACTTCAAAGGACATGAGATGACGGGTTTTGGAGGGGCGCTGAAGAACATCGGGATGGGCCTGGCATCAAGAGCATCCAAACAGGTGATCCACTCCGATGTGCTGCCGACAGTCGATGAAGAGAAGTGCATCGGCTGCGGCCGCTGCACTGAGTGGTGCCCGGCTGAAGCGATCACAGTCGTAGATGTGGCCAAAATCGATCACGAGAAATGCCTGGGGTGCGGAGAATGCACGATCACCTGCAACCAGGAGGCGATCGCCGTCAACTGGAAGAGCGAGCCTGATGCGATCCAGGAAAAGATAGCGGAATACGCCTTTGCCGTTTTAAAGAACAAAAAAGGAAAAGCGGGCTTCATCACCTTCGTGCTCGACGTATCGCCGGACTGCGATTGCTGGAGCTTCAACGATGTTCCTGTGATACCAGACGTGGGGATCTTGGCCAGCAAGGACCCTGTCGCCCTCGACCAGGCATGCGTCGACCTGGTGAACGCCCAGCCGAGCAACCCCGGGTCGCGCCTCGACCTGCCGTCGGGAGCGGACAAGTTCCGGGGGCTCTATCCCAATGTCGACTGGAGCGTACAGCTGAAGTACGCCGAAAAAATCGGCCTCGGCACGAGAAAATACACGCTCATCGAAATTTAGACCCCCTGTTTATTCTTGGGCCCGGGTATGAGCAGATACGAACCATGTTACCTTGATCTGGGTTGTTTCTGGCGAGCGACTTTTGGAGAACCGGGTAACATCACCGGGCGCAAGCGAAGCAACCGGTTCCGACAGCGAGGACTGGTAACACTGAGATACCTCAAATGAGCGTTGGAAACATCATCCGAGATCAGAAACTTACTACCCGGATTGTAACATAGTTCCGCAGCTGTCGTAGAACCGGTCTGAGCGAGCCCTGGTGATGTCCAGGGCGGAAATTGGAGCGAGCGGAAACAACCCGGCATCACCATCCATTCACCACTATCATTGGGGTGGATTGATGTCGATCCTCTTATTGAAGTCCCGGAACTCTACAATCAATGTCAGCAGGGTTCCGGGGCTGTTCTTGTTTTTTGCCGTCGCCACAGCCTTGCGCAGGACTCGCCCCCTATCCACCCAGAAGCGGTAAGTGATGTCTTTCCAGTACATATCGAGAACCTTGCTCTGAGCCTTTAGGGGTCGAACCTCGATCACCCAGCACCTCTTCCCCCCAACCCTCTCCGTGCGCAACAGGCGAGCATTCTCAATACCCTTAAACCTAAAGCTGCTCAGTGGGTCGAGCTCGGCCATGTAAAGCTGCTGTCTGTCGAGGTCAACCCCATCGATGATGATCCATTTATTAGCAACAGGATCGAGCGTGTAACTCCTCATCCCTATCTGATAGACCTCCACTGGTGTCCCGAGGATCTTTCCTTTAAAGTGCGCCTTATTATCCCGCGACCTCTCCCCGCTCACCTGTATCCAATCCCTCTTCTTTCCCTCGATGGTGAATTCAGCCATCACCGTGTAGCGGTAGCCGCGCGCCCTTGCAGCGCTCTCCATCGCCTCCACGATGGCTTTCTCTGGGTCAACACTCAGAACCGAAAAATAATAGCAAACCCCCGAACCCACGGCCAAGAGCGCGATGCAGACCAAAGCTACCAGAGCGATCTTCCTCTTCTCCAACCCTGAGTTTCCCCCTTTTTTAGCTACATCAAGTTTATGCACAACTCGCATCAGCTATGCCCCTTCGCCCACAAAGAGGGAATAAAATAAAAAACCCGCTCCAAAGAGCGGGCATACCTCAAAAGCTCAGGTTTTTATAGGCGCACTGTCACGAAGCCTTAGTTCCCTCTTCCTTCTCCTCAGGCTTATCGGCGATCAAACACTCTGTCGTCAACAGCATGGCGGCTATGCTCGCAGCATTTTCCAGAGCGGTGCGGGTTACCTTCGTGGGATCGACGATCCCTGCCTCAAACATATTTTCAAATGTCCCCTTAATGGCGTTGAACCCTACACCTGGCTCCATGCTCTTTACCTTCTCAACAATCACCGAACCCTCGTAACCAGCGTTGATGGCGATCTGGCGCAGAGGCTCTTCCAGCGCACGCTTGATGATGTTCACACCCGTTGCCTCGTCACCCTCAGCCTCGATCTTCTCCAGGGCTGGTATGGCGTTGATGAGGGCAACTCCACCACCAGGGACGATCCCCTCTTCTACAGCTGCCTTCGTCGCAGCAAGGGCATCCTCGATCCTGTGCTTCTTCTCGCGCAATTCTACCTCAGTCGCTGCACCGACTTTGATCACAGCGACACCACCGGAAAGCTTGGCCATGCGCTCCTGAAGCTTCTCGCGGTCATACTCCGAGGTTGTTTCTTCATACTGATGCTTGATCTGGGCAATCCTCTTTTCGATCTCTTCAGGAGAGCCCTTCCCTTCCACAATGGTCGTCTCTTCCTTCTTTACGATGACCCTGCCGGCCCGTCCCAACATATCGAGAGTAGCGTTCTCCAGCTTGATCCCAGCCTCTTCGCTGATGACGGTTCCGCCTGTCAGGATAGCGATATCCTGCAAGATCGCCTTGCGGCGCTCGCCGAATCCCGGCGACTTCACAGCGGCAACGTTAAGAGCTCCCCTCAGCTTATTCACAACAAGCGTCGCAAGCGCCTCTCCTTCAACATCCTCAGCGATGATCAACAGCGGCTTGCCTGTCCTGGCAACGCTCTCAAGAATCGGGATCATCTCCGGAACAGAGGAGATCTTCTTTTCAACCAGCAGAATGTAAGGTTCTTCAAGTACAGCCTCCATCTTCTCCGGATCGGTGACCATATATGGAGAGATGTATCCCCTGTCAAACTGCATACCCTCAACGACTTCCAACGTTGTCCCGATCGTCTTGGACTCCTCAACTGTGATCACGCCATCGTTGCCGACCTTCTCCATCGCGTCAGCAACCCATCTGCCGATCTCTTCGTCGCCTGAAGAGATGGTAGCAACCTGAGCTATCGCTTCCTTGCTCTCAACAGGTCTAGCCATCCTCTTGAGTTCAGCCACAGCAGCTGCCGTCGCCTTTTCCATCCCTTTTTTCAGCAGCACAGGGTTTGCGCCAGCAGCAATATTCTTCAGACCCTCCCTGATCATCGCCTGGGCCAATACGGTAGCAGTAGTCGTCCCATCACCAGCAACATCGTTGGTCTTAGTAGCCACCTCTTTGACGAGCTGGGCACCCATGTTCTCCCATGGGTCTTCCAATTCGATCTCCTTGGCGATGGTGACACCGTCATTGGTTATCTGAGGAGGGCCGAACTTCTTCTCAATCACCACATTCCGGCCCTTCGGCCCAAGCGTCACCTTAACTGTATCGGCAAGTTTGTTGACTCCGCGCTCTAGCGCTGCTCTAGCCTCATCGTGAAAGCTCAATTCCTTAGGCATTCTCCTACCTCCCCCATCCGCTTCTTAGCCGATAACCGCCAGAATGTCCCGCAC
This sequence comes from Thermacetogeniaceae bacterium, assembly GCA_049701555.1. Taxonomy (GTDB): domain Bacteria; phylum Bacillota; class DSM-12270; order Thermacetogeniales; family Thermacetogeniaceae; genus JBNATO01. Next base: position 4,558 of record JBNATO010000129.1, read on the forward strand.
TTCAACGATCAGGTATTCCTCTCCATCAACCTTAACCTCAGTTCCGGCATAGCGGGAAAAGATAACACGATCTCCCACCTTGAGATCAATCGGAACCCTCTGGCCGTTCTCCAACAGCTTGCCTGAACCCACTGCCACGACTTCGCCTTTTTGCGGCTTCTCTCTGGCTGTATCCGGCAAGACAATGCCGCCTTTTGTCTTCTCCTCCTGCTCGATCACCTTCAAAACAACCCTGTCACCCAGCGGTCTCAAGCCCATTGCCATAACCTCCTCCTTGAAATATCGATTATTAGCACTCGTTGAAGAGGAGTGCTAAGCTCCACCCTTAATAATAATTGCTAAGCCGAGGAAAATCAAGCCAATCGCGCCCCAAAAGGTGAGGCACATCAACCCCGCCAAAATCAGGTTTTCCATCTCTCTGGGGAATTATACAGAAAAGACGGTCAACAGGCGATAGAATCCCGCGGCGAGAAGCCCGCTCATGGGAAGCGTGAGCAACCATGCCAAGAGGATCCCGGTAGCCAGGGGCCAGGAAACATTCATCCTCCCTTCGTATGCCCCTACTCCCATAATCGATGTTGTGACAACATGTGTGGTGCTCACCGGTGCTCCCAGAAAGGTCGCAGCTGATATCACCAATACAGAGCTCGTCTCCGCTGCGAAGCCATGGCATGGGTAAAGCTTTGTCAGGCGAATTCCCAGAGTTCTGATGATCCTCCAGCCCCCCGCAGCAGTGCCGAGCGTAATGGTCAAAGCGCACAGCAACATCACCCAGACTGGAACATGAATAGAGGGGAGGAGGCCTGCGCTGAATAGAGCCATGGTGATGACACCCATCATCTTCTGGGCATCGTTCGAACCGTGGGAAAGAGCGATCATCGATGCCGAGGCCAGCTGGAGCCGGCGGAATACCTCATTGTGTCTTTTGCAATCTGGAAACAGATAGTGAAGGAGGAAAAAGAAGAGGTAACCCCCACACAATCCAGCAACAGGCGAAATCAGCAGCGAGAGGAGTATCTTCACCAAGCCCGACCAGTTGATCGCCGAAATTCCCATCGCCGAGATGGCAGCCCCGGCCAAGCCGCCGATCAGGGCGTGGGATGAGCTAGTCGGCAATGAAAGATACCATGTGAGCAGGTTCCAGACAAGCCCAGCCATCAAACCTGCAAGGATCACTGAGAGAAGGATACAATCCTCTTTGACAATCCCCTTGCCGACAGTGGTTGCAACTCGAGTGCTCAGCATCGCACCGATAAAGTTGCATCCCGCAGCCAAAAGCAGCGCACCCCGAGGAGTAATGGCCTTAGTGGCTATGGATGTAGCGACAGCGTTAGCGGTATCATGAAAACCATTGACAAACTCGAATATCAGAGCCACGACAAGAATCAATCCTATCACGACTCACCAGCTCACTCTCCCACCAGGCATGTGGCATGGCCCCAAAACGCCCAAACTCCATGATAAGGGGAAAACAATAACCAGAGGTTAAAACAAGTTTAAGATTTCATTAAGGGCGCATAGAAGCCTTCGGGAGAGGAAAAGATAAGACTAGGTTCACAGCAGCCGAGCTAAGACCGCTGCGGGTCTCATATAAAAGATCTGCAGGGGTCGAGCAAAGGTTCTTGTAGGTCAAAAAAGGTATTCCCTTGGCGATCTGCAAGGGCCGGAGCGAAGGTCGATATGGGTCCGGTGAGGGTCTATCACAGCCGCCAGGT
>JBNATO010000130.1:0-6251 GCA_049701555.1 Thermacetogeniaceae bacterium
CCTTCATCGGCAGCTTCATCACGATGTCCATGGCGGCGACCTTCAAGACACCGCTTCCGAGCCCCAGGAGGCCGGAGACGACCCCCGCCAGGTACATGATCCCGAATCCGCCCAAGACGCCCGATGCCTCATACTCGACCTCTTTCCCCAAGGCCTGATCATAGTAGCTCCCCTCCAGGCGCAGCCTCCTGGCAAGGGGGTGAGGGGGCACACCCTGAGGGACCTCGACGTTGCGCCGCTTGAACATCGCCAGTGCGGAATAGCCCATCATCAGGGCGAAGACGATGTATAGGAAGCGGGGGCTGACCAGCCCTCCGAGGTACGCCCCGGTCAACGCCCCCGTAGTTGTGGCAACCTCCAGAAACATCCCGATCCTGATGTTGGTGATGCGGTCTCGCAGGTAGGATGCCGCGGCGCCGCACGACGTGGCTATGACGGATACAGCGCTGGCGCCGATGGCATGCCTGATGTCGACTTTGAAGAGGAGGGTCAGGGCAGGGATGATGATGATCCCGCCGCCGAGCCCCAGGATCGAACCGAGCAGGCCGGCGGCAGCCGAAACCCCGAAGATCAACAGCGCAGTTCCGGGATCGCCGATCATGTTCCATGTCTCCTTCCGCATCAGGAGTGCCTTGGTCTACTGAGCCTATTAAAAACAAGAGCTCTCCAAAAGTCAAGCGGATGCAGCGCTGCGCCTTCCCAAAAGTTGCCTTCCGCACTCCGCGGTGCTAAACTATAGCCGCAGGGCACAAGCCCGGCCTTAGGAGGTGGTTGATGCTGAAGCTCGACATCAAGTCCCTGCGCTTCTCAGAGATCGAGTCCTGGGTGACCGAGGAGCTCAAGGAGCCCCGCTACAGGAGCAAGCAGATCATCGACTGGCTCTTCGCCAAAGGGGTGACCTCGTTCCAGGAGATGACGAACATCCCCCTCGCCCTGCGGCGCATCCTCGACGAAAGGGCTGAGATCGCCGTCCTCAGCCCCCGCTTCAAGGTGAAATCGGACGACGGCGACACAGTGAAGCTCCTCTACGTGAGCGGCGACGGCTCCGGCATCGAGACCGTCTTCATGCGGCACAGGTGGGGTCGCACCGTCTGCGTCTCCAGCCAAGTCGGATGCCGCATGGGCTGCCGCTTCTGCGCCTCCGGGGCCAAGGGGCTGAAGCGCAACCTGACAGCAGGGGAGATCTACGAGCAGGTGCTCCGCACTCAGAATCGCCCTCAAGGAGAGGGTGACGCACGTCGTCCTCATGGGGATGGGAGAGCCATTCGACAACCTCGACACCACATTGCGCTTCCTCGACAACATCACCCAACCAGGAGGGCTGCACATCGGGGCGCGCAAGGTGACCGTCTCCACGTGCGGCGTCGTGCCGGGGATCAGAGCCCTTGCGCAGCTGAAAAAGCAGTTCGGGCTGGCTGTCTCCCTCCACGCCCCGAGGGACGACCTGCGCCAGGAGCTGCTCCCGATCACCAGGCGCTACCCCATCGGGGAGCTGCTGGCGGCCTGCCGGGAATACGCAGAGGCCACCGGAAGGCGGGTCACCTTCGCCTACACGCTGATAGCCGGCGTCAACGACAGCCTGAGTGACGCCCGGGAGCTGGCGAAACTCCTTCAGGGGCTCCTCTGCCACGTGAACCTCATCCCCTTCAACATCATCACAGAGCGGGATTTCCGCCCCCCTACTCCAGAGCGGGTGAGGGCATTCCAGCGCGCCCTGGAGGAGAGGGGAATACCCGCAACAGTGCGCAAAAGCCGCGGGGAGGAGCTAGACGCCGCCTGCGGCCAGCTCCGCTACCGCCTCTGCTGCAGCGGAGAAGAGGATGAAAAGCAGGAAGTTCACCCCCCTTTGGCGAAACACTCAAGTGAACATCCTGAGAAAAACCATAGGGAGGAAATTTCTTGAAAGTGGAACACCAAAACGCCGAAAGCCTTATAGAAAAGGGAAGGGAATCGCTCCTTAAAGGCGAATTCCAGAAGGCAGCCAAGGCATTCGCTAAAGCCCTGGAACACCGGGAGTCGCCGGTGCTCCGCAACAACCTGGCCTTCGCCAACTTCATGGCAGGGAAGCACCAGCAGGCGTTCCAGGACCTCAGGCCCTTGCTGGACGAAGGAAGGGAAAAGGAGGCGAACCCCTTCACCTTCGCCCTAGCATCCCGCATCTGCTGCGCTCTCGGGGAAGCGGAAAAGGCGCGCCAATGGTTGGACAAAGCCATACGCCGCTTCGATGAGGGCTTGAGGGAGATCCGCCGCCAACACAAGGAATACGACCCGGACAGCGAGGCCTTCCTGGAGTACACCGCTATCATCATGCAGGCTGCTGGCGACCTCAGAGACCACCGCCTCGTCTACGACCTCTTCAGGCGCTGGGAGCTCTACCACACATCCTGGATCAACGCCTTCATGGCTGCCATAGCCTGCTTCAACATGGGCCGCTACAAGCAGGCGGCATCCCTCTGGTCAAACCTCTCCCACTTCTTCTCGGCCTGCTCCGTGCTGGCGAAGATCGCCTTCGCCATCGAGCGGGGGATGATACCCCCCTTCGAGATGAGCTACTCGTTCCCGCCGGACGAAGAGGTTAAGAAGATGCTCAAAGAGGCAGCGAAGGACGAAGAGATGCGCAGGCGCTGCATCGAGAACAGCTACTTCAAGGTGCTCATGCTCGAGCGCGTCCTCGACGATAAGGAATCGCACGACGCCCGCCAAACCCTCTACAACCTCATCTACTACGGCGGCGAATGGGGCGAGCGGCTCGGAGAGAGCGTATTCAAGAGCCCAATCTTCCCAGTGGAAATGAAGCTGGTGGCAGCCCAGGCGCTGATCGAAAGGGGCATTCTCAAACCAGGAGAGCCCATCAAGATGGTCATCGACGGGAAGGAAGAGACAGTTCACATCGACGTGAAGACACCGGAGATCGTCGGAGAGCGGGACGAAAAGCTCGACAGCCTGGTGCAGGAAGCCAAGAAGCTGCGCGACGAGGGAAAGACCGAGGAGGCGATAGCCATCCTTGATGAACTGTATACAGAAGGGGTCTATTACCCCCCGGCGATGCTGACCCTGGCCAACCTGCTGCGCAGCCAGAATAGGCTCAGAGAGGCGAGAAACATCCTGGAGCTCCTGGAAAGCATGGCGCCGGACAGCCCGCCGGTCCTCTTCAACCTTGCCTCGCTGATGGTGCAGCTCGAGGAGCCGGAAAAGGCGCGCTCCTACATGGAGAGGATCGACCTCAGCTCAGCCACGGAGGAGATCAAGGCAAAGCTCCCCATCCTGAAAAACGAGATCGCCAAGCTGGAGATCCGCAAGCAGCTGGAATACAACAAGTTTTCTTACGTCTCGCCTGAAGAGCTTATGAGATACTTCACAGAAAGCAAGCGGAAGGAGATCGAGGATAAGCCGCTCCCTGTTGACGCCACCCTGGCGAGAGGCCTTAAGAACATGCCGGCTAAGTGGCTGACAGCCGCCTGCAAGGCCTACGGCCTGGAGCCCGCGCCCCACAGGCCGGAGCGCGAGAGGCAGCTCATCGAATTCCTCAGCGACCGCCGCAACATCGAAAAAGCCATCGTCGGGCTCACACCCAAGCAGCGGAGGCTCATCTCCTTCCTCCTCGAGCAGGGTGGTTGGAGCACGATCAGCCCTGTCACCCAAAAGTTCGGGCCGATGAGCGACGACGGCTTCTTCTGGGACGAGAAGGGGCCGAAGTCCGCCCTCGGAAACCTCTGGATGCGCTGCCTGGTGATGGTCGGGAAGACAAAGCTCTCCGGGCGCAACTACAAGATCGCCACGATCCCCCTCGAGCTCAGAGAGCCGCTCAAGGAGATCCTGGAGAGCTGAGAACGGGGGCCGCATCAACCCGGCTAAGGCCGGTGCTCGCAACCTAACTGTCCACACTTATAACGAACATGATAAACTTTGGGCTTCCGGTCTTTAAAAGGCCAGGGGTACTTTACCTAAAGTGCAAATTTGGCCCGCTTTAAAGCCTCGACGACGTATTCAACATCATCTACGCTCATGCCGGTGTGAAATGGGAGAGCGATCGTCCGGCGGGCAACGGACTCAGTCACCGGGAGCATCCCTTCCCCCGTGCCGAACATCTCCCTGATGTAAGGCTGGAGGTGGATCGGAGAAAAGTAGGCGCGGCAAGGCGCCCCCTGCTCCTCCAGCGAGCGCATCACCGCATCCCGGTCGATCCCCTCGGCGAGAGTCACAACGTAGACGAACCAGCTCATCCGCACATAGGGCTTCACCACCGGAGGCCGAACCCACCTCAGGCCTTCCAGCCGCTCCGCATACCACCCGGCCACCTGCTCCCTCTTCGCCAGGAACTTTTCGAGACGCCTCATCTGGGAAACACCAAGAGCGGCCGACATCTCGTCAATTCGGTAGTTGTACCCCAGCCGCTCGTGGTGCAGCCAGGCGCCCATCTCGCCCCGGCCCTGGTTGCGCATGCTGCGGCAGAGCCTGGCGATCTCATCGTCGTCGGTGAGGATGACCCCGCCTTCACCAGTGGTGATCTGCTTGTTGGGGTAAAAAGCGAAGGCGGCAGCATCCCCGAACCGCCCCACCTTCTTCCCCTTGTACTCCGCACCGAGGGCCTCGCAGGAGTCGTCGATCACCTTTAAGTTGTGCCTGCCGGCGACCTCCAGGATGGCATCCCACTCCGCCGGGTGGCCGAAGACATCGACCGCCATCACCGCCTTCGTGCGGGGGGTGACCTTCCTCTCCAGATCCTCTGGATCGATGTTGTAGGTATCCGGCTCGATGTCCACGAAAACCGGAACCGCTCCCTCGTAGATGAGGGCGTTGACTGTTGCAGCAAAAGTAAAAGAAGGGACGAGCACCTCGTCGCCGCGCCCGATCCCCAGCGCCCGAACGATCAGGTGAAGGGCAGCAGTCCCCGAACTCACAGCCACGGCGTGCTTTACTCCGATGTACCCAGCGATCAGCCTCTCAAACTCCTCTGCCCGCGGCCCCAGAGCCAGCCTGCCGCTCCGCAGGACCTCGACAACGGCCTCGATGTCGCTCTCATCGATCTCCGGCTGCGCCAAATTAATCCGCCACACCACCGATCCCCTCTCCGCAAAACCAGTAGATGACTACTCCAGCCGCCGCGACACGCGCGCTGGAACACCAACTGCAACGACTCCCTCCGGTATATCGGAAACGACCGCGCTGCCAGCACCAACAACAGACCAGCTCCCTATGCTGCAGCCGGGTATCACCACGGCACCTGCTCCGACCTGCACTCCTGCTCCAAGGCGAACTCCGCCGCAGAGCACCGCCCCCGGCGAGATATGGGCATAGTCCCCAACGACACAGTCGTGCTCAACAACACAGGATGTGTTTAGTATAACATGCCTCCCTATCACAGCACAGGCGTTGACCGTTACATGCGGCATCACGACAGTACCTTCGCCGATTTGGGCTGACTCTGCAACCACAGCCGTGGGGTGGATAACAGTCGCAAACCGGGCATAACCCGAAATCTCAGCAGCTAGCTCGCATCTCCTGCGGTTATCACCTACAGCGATAACCGACAAAACCCCTCGGGCCGCCTTTTCCCGCAGATCAGCTATCCTTCCCAGCAGCGGGTATTTCTCCAGCGGGCTTGACTCCGCAAAGTCATCGAAGAATCCCAGAACCTCATAGCCCGCTGCAGCAGCTGCTTCTGCAACCACCTTTCCGTGTCCGCCAGCTCCGATCACAACAACCTGTCCTTTACCCACCTCATTCATTCCTCCAGATCTCTTCTCCCTGCCCCCGGAACACCGGCATGGTGGCATGCCCCGAGGCGCTGATCCCCTCCCTCTTGAGGACCTTCCAGAGCGTGATGAGGATTATCTTCAGGTCGAGCCAGAGCGACCAGTTGTCCACATACCAGACGTCGAGCCTGAACTTCTCCTCCCAGCTGATGGCGTTCCTGCCGTTCACCTGCGCCCAGCCGGTGATCCCCGGCTTCACCTCGTGACGGCGCGCCTGCTCCGGGGTGTAGCGGTCGAGGTACTCCATCAGCAAGGGCCTGGGGCCGACAAGGCTCATCTCCCCTTTGAGGACGTTTAAAAGCTCTGGAAGCTCGTCGAGGCTCGTGCTTCTCAGCCACTTTCCGAGGCGCGTCAGGCGCTGTTCGTCGGGAAGCGGCCTCCACTCTTCATCGTAGGCCTTACGCATCGTCCGGAACTTGTAGATGACGAAGGGCTTCCCATGGAGCCCAGGCCTTACCTGGCGGAAGAGCACCGGCCCGGGGGAGTCCAGCTTCA
>JBNATO010000131.1:0-6069 GCA_049701555.1 Thermacetogeniaceae bacterium
GCAGTGATAAGATTGTCTTTGGTCATAACTTCGGCGATCGGCCGATTAAAATCATCCTCGAATCTGATATCGCGGTTTGTGATAATGCCAACTAATTTTCCGTTGACAGTAATTGGTACCCCTGAGATATGATAATGCTCCATTAATCTTAAGGCATCCTTTACGAGATGCTGAGGAGTCAATGAAATGGGATCTGTGATAATCCCATGCTCGGAACGTTTGACGCGATCAACTTGAGCTGCTTGTTCTTCTATTGTCATGTTTTTGTGAATGATACCTATGCCGCCTTCTCTAGCGATTGCAATTGCCATTCTGGCTTCTGTAACGGTATCCATGCCCGCACTGACAATAGGAATGTTTAGCTTGATATTTTTAGTTAAGTAGGTTGTTACATCCACGTCACGTGGCAGCACAGATGATTTTCCAGGAATTAAGAGAACATCATCAAACGTTAGTCCTTGTTTTATCACTCTTTCCTCTTCCAACCTTCTCTGCTCCCCTTTCTCTTGCCACTTATTGTGATAAGGTTTTTTGTGGGTTTTAATTGTAAATTTCATTGTAGCATTAAAAATAAAAAGAAACAATCTTAAGGAAAACTGATTCCTTACGATTGTGAATTTTAAAACAACGTAGTATGGGTCGTATCATTTAACAGGCAAAGGACACCCCAGTTTTCATAAAATTCAATGATATTAAGGCTTCCATTGTCTTGACGGATGCGAAATGCGTGGTTGAGGTCGATTCCCAACAGTGCACAAATGATTGCCCTAATAGTTCCGCCATGAGTGACGACGATGATTGTTCCTGGATCATGTTTTTGAACTAATTTCAGAATGGTATTGTATGCTCTTTCCTTGACTTCTTCGAAAGTTTCTCCTCCTGGTATTCTTACAGTTGCTGGCAAGTTATGCCACCTTTCGGCTAGATCTTGATACTTAGTTTTGATCTCTTCGAAGGTTAAACCTTCCCATACTCCGAAGTTTATCTCACGCAGTTCCGGTAAGGCCTGGACAGGAAGTTTGTGCGGCACTGCCAAGATGCTTGCGGTTTCCAAAGCTCTTCTGAGGTCGCTGGCATAAATAGCATCAATATTTTCATTGGCAAGTCGCTTTGCAAGCGCGTAAGCCTGTTTTCGACCTGTTTCGCTCAATTCAATATCAGTATGCCCCTGGTATCTAGCGGCGTTGTTCCAAAGAGTTTCTCCATGTCTTACTAAATATATTCGTGTCAAGCGAGAATTTCCTCCCTTTGTTAACTTATCATTAGAAACCCTAAAAGAAGAACGAAAATTTCTGTTGTTTCACAAATAGCTCCATATGTGTCTCCTGTCAAACCGTTAAGCAGGTGATTGATTAGCTTTGCTGTAAAGAAAATGAAAACATAGCTTAATAGAAAGAGTAAAACGCCTTGTAGTTTCATCAAAACAGCTACTAAGATGAGGGTTACAGCTGTGGTTATTGCTAGTTTTTTATAGTCGCGGTATGCAGCAAAAAAGCTTCCTAGCCCTTTTGAACGGGCATAAGGGAAGGAAACCTGGGCAAAGACTAGCGACTGTCTCCCCATAATTGGCGCTATGGCCAAGAGTGGTAATAGTCTTGGAGTTATTTGGCAGTAAAAACTGAATTTGAGGATACAAGCAACTACTGCACCTTGTACTCCGAATGCCCCTACCCTGCTGTCTTTCATTATGGCTAATATATGTTCCCTTGTTTTTCCTCCTCCTAGGCCGTCTAGTGTATCCATTAAGCCATCGAGATGGAGCCCTCCTGTCAGAAAGATATGGATCAGAAGAAGCAGCGCTGCACTTATAGTTGATGAAAAAAGATGGCTTAAGACCCACCAGCTTCCTTCAAGGATTAAGCCTAAAATCAGACCGATTAAAGGGAAAAAATATAAGCTGTTTCTCCATATTTCTGAGTTATAATTTTTTTTCATGGGGATTGGGATTCGTGTTAAGAAGGCAAGAGCACAAAGGAATGATTGCATTTAACCTTTTTCCTTTCATCTTCTATATTTTTTGGGCCACAAAAACTATTTTTGTGGTTTTGTCATGAGGAGGGGAAAAAGTAAATGCCTGATAAGTTCCTAATACTGTGAAGTTTTGCAAGGTTAATAAAGACCGTATATCTTCGGGTTTATAAATCTTTTCTCTATGTTTTTCTTGGAAAGCCTTTTCATTACCGTAGCGGTCTTTTATCGATCCTTTTATTTCAATTTCCCAGATCTGCTGTTCTTTTAAAAAATGCGATCGCCAGACCAGTGACAGACCATTATCCCTAAAGGATTCCTCTTCATCTCTGCAGATAAAGAGAGGTAGATAATTGAGGTCGAAAATGAAAAATCCGTTATCTGTGAGATTATTATAAACCGAGCTGAACGCTCTTTCCATTTCGCTCGTATCGAGGATGTAATTGAACCCTTCTTGAAAGCATACTGCTAAATCTACAGGCTCCTTCAGCTGAAAGCCGCACATATTTTGACAGATAAATTCGACTTGTAATCGTTTTTCTTTCGCTTTTCCTCTGGCGATTTTTAGCATTTCTTCTGATGCATCGATACCCCATGTCTTATAGCCTCGGGATGCCCAAGGGAGAGTTGAGTTCCCTGTGCCACAGGCAAGGTCAACTACTTTAGTAACTTTGCCATGAAATTTTTTGATGATTTCCTCAACATAGTTTACCCATTCTTCGTAAGGCACGCCTTCCATGAAGGCATCATAAAAAGGAGCCAAATCTCCGTAGCACTTCTCCTGCATCTTCTTATCAAGCTCCTTTTAAGAATTGCTTTCTCACAATTTTCTCAAGATGCGCTAAGGTGTAACACTCATACATTTTGCAATGCCGCTGAAACGCTGTCACTGATTGTAAATCTTTCCATTCCTTTAATGGCAAAGTATTGAGCCAAATAACTTCCTTTACTATAGCCTTTAGTTTTGATAACTCGGTTGCTGACTGTTCTATCTCTAAGGTTTTTGTGTCACTGAGGATGATTACAACTGTGTTCGAATTCAGAAGGTGAGGATAGCGTTCTTTTAGTGTTATAAGTGATTTGTGAAAATTTGTTCCCTTTCCCCAAATTTTACTTTTTCCTATTACTTCCGACATAATTTCCTCAAAGGGGCGGATCTTTGCAAAGTGAGGAGTTATTCTTTCTAAATCTTCGGAGAATATAAAACTTTCAATATTTCTTGCAGCGCTGCTCAGACCGTAAATAAACTGGATCACAAATGCTGCGTAACGCGCCATTGAGCCGGAAACGTCACATATCAGCAAAATATTTGGTTTTTGAACTCTTTTTTGCTTGTAACGCAGTTTAAAGAGGATTCCTCCATATCTTACATTGGATTTTATGCTCCTACGCAGATCAATTTTTACTTTCTTTTTGCTTGTTCTATAGCGGCGTGAAATCTTTGTTGCAAGTTTGCGCGAAAGCGATTTCAGGATATTTGTAAAACGCGGGAGATCTCTTTCTCTGATCTTCTTCATGTCCTCGTAAAGAATATTGCTGCTCTCTTCCTCTGCTTTGCTGATGATGGATGCGAGTTCGTCATCTCTTTTGGGAAAATAATCGAGATATTCATCGGTTTCTTCAAGTCTCTGTTTCCAGTAGCGGAGAGTTCCTCTTATCTGGTATTCGAGCATCGGTCGGAAAAGATGGTCTCGATCTGCTGGTAATTTGCTTGCTTCTAAGTACCTCTTTATTTTTTCTTTTTCTTCCTTTGGGAGCTGGGCATAGAGAAGCTTTTCTTCATCTGTAAGCGAAAGGGATTCCCCCTCGTAGGCCAGATCGTGTTCGGCTTCTTCAATCAACCGCAATTCCTCGCTTTTTCTTTCCTCCCATTCTCTACGTTGTTGTTGTCTGACTTCGGGTTCAGCAAAAAATCTGTCAAAGGCAAGTTCAAATATGGGTTGCTCATCTGGGTTTTTTATTATTGTTGCGGAGAGAGCTAGTTTAAAATGTTTTTTGTTAAGGATATCGATTGTCTCTAATGCTTTTGCTGCGGTTATTACTTCTTCAGTGCTGACCTTAATGCCTGTTTGACGTAAAAGGTGGATAAAACGTATGAAGTTATACTCAAATGTGTTTTCCAAAACAGTCATTCCCCTTTTAGCGTTTTAAATGATTGCGCACCCTTTCTACTAATTCCGAAGGCCCTAGTTCTTTCATGAAAAGGTCAATATCATCTTTGTCCTTGAGTAGGAGATTTAGGCCTCTAGATATGTGCTTGGCTTCAAGCTTTTGGGCTTCCATTAATACCAGCGCATTTGCAAAATCAAGAGTCTCTGAGATCGATGGCTTTTTCTTCAGGTCGATGTGATGTCTGAGGTAATGAACAGCGACTGCAACTTCTTCTGCTACACGAGCGTCTAATTTTGGAACCTTAGTTCTAATAATTTTCAATTCTTTCTCTATGGAAGGAAAATCAATATACAAAAACACGCAACGTCTCTTTAGGCCATCAGATAATTCTCGCTCTCCATTGTTTGTTAAAACAACGATAGGAATGTGGCGTGCCGAGATGGTCCCTAATTCGGGAATAGAGACTTGAAAATCGGATAACATTTCAAATAGAAAAGCTTCGAATTCTTCGTCAGTTTTGTCGATCTCGTCTATAAGAAGAACACATTTCTTATCGGCTTGGATAGCTTTAAGTAGAGGCCTTTCCAACAAGTATTCGGGAGAAAAAAGGTCTTGCTCAACTAATTCACTTTTTGTGTTATTTTTCAAGAGTTGAATCTTGATCAGTTGCCGCTGGTAATTCCACTCGTAGAGTGCTTTATTTTCATCGAGTCCTTCATAGCACTGAAGTCTGATCAAATCTGTTTTGAAGATGCGCGCTAAAACCTTTGCTATTTCTGTTTTCCCCACGCCTGGAGCTCCTGTGATAAGAATAGGCTTTTCCAATTTCAGAGAAAGGTATACAGGAACTAATATCTCATCTTCTGCAATGTAGCCTTCTTCTTCAAAACCTTTCTGAAGTTGCTCTAGGGTTAATTTATTTATGAATCTTACGTCCATAATATACTCACCTGTCTTTTATAACACGGCATGTATAGGTATAGCGCTGGCTGTACCAATCATCTGATAGCGAGGTTATTGTGACTCCCTTACTTCTACTGGCATGAATGAATGCGTTGTTTCCTATATAAATTCCAACGTGCCCTATTGAGCCGCTGTGATCTGTATCAAAGAAGACTAGATCTCCAGCTATAGGATTCATAACCTTAGTACCGATACCGGCCTGCTGACTTGCTGTCCTTGGTAATTTGATTCCATTCAAAGAAAAGACATATTGTACAAATCCTGAACAATCAAACCCGCTTTGGGGGGTAGCTCCTCCGTAACGGTAAGGATAACCAAGAAAACGCATGGCTGTATCTATGATGTCTTGTGTGTTTCCTCTAGCCGGGCTTGTGCCGGCAGGGTGAGGGCTTGAATTATTCTTCGTGTCTAGGGGCTGATGATAATGTTCTGGGATTTGTATGATATCGCCTGGGTGAATCAAAGTTCCTTTTATATGATTGATTTCTTGAAGCCGTTTAACTGATGTTTTAAACTTTGTGGCAATACCCCATAAAGTATCACCTTTTTTTACTACGTAAGTTGCTGCTTCAGAAGGCCTTGGATATAGTATTGCGATTAAGTGGATGCAAACAAGCGTGATTAAAAAAAAGCTTTTTTTGATTATACTCTGGAACATGTGTTGTTTACTCCTTTTTGTTGATAATCTGTTTTTAAATATGGTTTTTTCTTTAAATATTCTAATATTCCTGCTTTATCAAAATGGAATTTTTCAAGATTCGTTGGTGTAACTTTTTAAGATTGGCAATTGTTTCTTCATCTACTCTGACAGTCCCTAGAGGTGGATATCCAGTTTCAGGTCCATGATAATCAGTGCCACCGGTTTTGAGCAGTCCATATTTCTCGCACAACAGGCTATATTTTCTAGTCATCTCCGGTGTATGTTGTGGGTAGTAAACCTCAATACCTAGTAATCCGCTTTCTATTAACACAAACCTAAATCCGTGACAAACGAGCCACAATAATTCCTAGCATCGCTCAAAATCT
>JBNATO010000132.1:0-6066 GCA_049701555.1 Thermacetogeniaceae bacterium
GCTGTCAGGGCGACTGCTGGGGAGGTTTTGGTTTACAATGGGGAGCTGATCGACCCTGTCTACCATTCCAGCTGTGGCGGGAGGGGAACTGAGGACGCCAGGGAGGTTTGGGGGAGGGACATCCCTTACCTGAGAGGGGTGCCGTGCAGGTGGGATCCGCCGGAGAAGCAGGAGCGCCTGGCGGTCTCCTTCAAGGTTGAGGACATGCTCAAAAGGCTTGGGATAAAGGATGCTGCAGTGCCCGCCAGCAAGGGGGAGGGGTTGGTCAGGATTCTGGAGAGCACAGCAACTGGCCGCGTGCGCAAGGTCGAGGTCGCCTCTCAGGTCTTCAGGGGTGTCGACCTGAGGAAGGCGCTGGGGCTGCGCTCCACGGATTTTACTGTCAGCGTCAAGGGGGACAGGGTTACGTTTTACACGAGAGGGTATGGCCATGCAGTGGGGATGTGCCAGTACGGCGCCCAGGGGCTTGCGCTGCGAGGCAGGTCATACAGGGAGATACTGGCGTATTACTACCAGGGGGCTGTGATAAAAAAGTTCGACGGGATGTGAAACCAGGCGGATATGCTAAAAAGGGGCGAGTCTTCTCAGGGACTCGCCCCTTTTTAGCATCGAGCGGATTTTTAAGCTCTGCGGCCCTGCCCGCTCGTGCCGCCCGGGAAGCCGGTCCTTTCCTCAAATCCTGCGCTTCTCTCGAAGGCGCTTCCGAACTCTTTGGCGCTCATCTCTGGAGAGGCCGTTCTCTCTTCTATCCTCGTGTCTCCCTGAGCGACGACGCTGGTCCTCCTGTCGTCTCTGCGGCTATCCCCTCTTTCATCAAACCTCATCCCTGATAGCTCTCTGCTGGTTTCAAAGGATGGTGTGCTGGTATAGCCAGGGCCGCCTCCGGCCTGAGGGGTGTGGCCTCCAGGTGTGGTTTGGTATCCGGTGTGACCCGCACCATACTGTGGGCCGCCATGATACCCGAATCCGCCTCCATAAGGGCCAGGCCCTGCCTGATATCCGTAGCCGCCTCCCGCCATACCTGCTCCCGGGCCTGTTCCGGCGGGGTAGCCAGGTGCGTAGCCTGATGGGGCCGCAGCCTCCTGGCGGTAGCCGAAGCCTATCTGGGAGGAGATCTGCTGGGCTTGGGCTCTCGCTTCGTTGATCATCCTCATGTCGGCAGGGGATGTCCTGTACCAACCCTTTTGGTTCATGCAGGAGAAGGCTCTGAATTCCGCGTCCTGTTCCTGGCGTTGGATCTCCATCAGGTCTCTTCTGAGTTCCAGGTTTGAGGCTTCCAGAAGCGCTGTGCAGTAGAGGGAGGATAAGAATTTCTGGCTGCTCAGAATGTCTTGGGCGCAGAGCTGATCGCTCAGCCGGATGTTGCCGTTCATTTATTCCGCTCCTTTCCTCAGTGGGTTACTGAAGGGCTGCTGCCTCGTTGATATGCCTCATCAACACGTCGAGGTGCCTTTGATGCATGTCGCGCAGGCTTTCACAGAGGCTTCTGACTTCGGGGTCTGTTGTCTGGGATGCGTAGAAGTTGAATTTTTGGATCATCAGCTGTTCCTGGGCCATGCTATCTTGAAGCAAGCTCACTTCCTTTGATGTGAGCCTCGCCAACTCAGCTCACCTCCTCGTGGTTTGATTTATGAGTAGTATGCGCCTTTGGGATGCAATTTATGCAAAATCATCCTTTAGTTTCTAAGCCTCTTCTTTATTCTTTTTCCTCCTGTCGCTCATATACATGTACAGAGCACGAACCAGGAGGGATCAGGGATGCAGGAGTACATCCTCCGCCGTGTTCTGAAGGTGGCCGATTATATCCTGGAATCCTCTGCGACCGTCAGAAGGGCTGCCAAGGTTTTTGGCGTTTCCAAGTCTACGATCCACAAGGATGTCACGGAGAGGCTCTCGCGCATCAACCCGCAGCTGGCTCAGGAGGTGAGGAAGGTGCTGGAGCGCAACAAGGCTGAGCGCCATATCCGGGGCGGGGAGGCCACGCGCAGGAAGTACCGGGGGAGCAGCCGTAAGGGTTGACAAAAAGGTTTGAACAAAGAGAGAAAATCAGCCGAAGCGACAGGATTTTGGGAAGTGTTGTCGAAGGATATGTAAGATCTTGCTTCTCTTTCCATAGGAGGACAGGCGATAAATCTCTGGAAAGGAAAGGCTGGAAGAGATGTTTTGGGCGGAGGATATCGGTATTGACCTGGGTACGGCGAGTGTGCTCGTTTACTTGAAGGGGAGGGGTATCGTCCTCAACGAGCCCTCTGTGGTCGCTATCGACAAGAACACCGGGAGGATGATCGCTGTCGGAGAAGAGGCCAGGCAGATGCTGGGCCGCACGCCGGGAAACATCGTGGCGATCCGCCCTCTCAGGGACGGCGTGATCGCTGACTATGACATCACGGAGAAGATGCTGCGCTATTTTATCCAGAAGGCTGTCGGAAGGCGCCTCTTTTTCCGACCGAGGGTGATGGTCTGCATCCCTTCTGGTGTGACGAGCGTGGAGGAGAGGGCCGTCAGGCAGGCAGCGCTCCAGGCTGGGGCGCGCCAGGCGTTTCTGATCGAGGAGCCCCTGGCTGCGGCTCTCGGCGCGGGGATCAACATCTCCGAGGCCAGCGGGAACATGGTCGTCGATGTGGGAGGCGGTACAACGGATGTGGCTGTTCTGAGCCTCGGGGGGATCGTCTGCACCAAGTCGCTGCGCGTGGCAGGCGACAAGTTCGACGAGGCTATCGCCCGGTATGTGCGGAAGGAGTACAACCTGATGATCGGAGAGAGGACGGCGGAGGAGCTGAAGATCAAGATCGGCACAGTCTATCCCAAGGCGAAGGAGCCTGGGGAGGGAATGGAGATCCGCGGCAGGGACCTCATATCAGGCCTTCCCAAGACCATCAGGATCACCTCCGAGGAGACAGCCGTGGCCTTGCAGGAGCCTGTTGAGCAGGTCATCAGCGCTGTGAAAGAGGTTCTGGAGCGGACACCCCCTGAGCTCTCTGCTGATATAATCAGCAAGGGGATCGTCATGACAGGCGGCGGCAGCCTGCTGCACGGCCTCGACCTCCTCCTCAGCGAGGAGACAGGGCTGGCGGTGCATGTCGCCCCCGATGCCGTCTCTTGCGTGGCTTTGGGAACCGGCAAGGCCTTGAGCATGATTCACGCCCTGCAGAACTCCAGGAACCAGATGAAGAGGGTTTTTTGAGAGGAGATCTCCTGCTGCGGTTTCGGGACCGCGGCAGGAAATTTTTGATCAACAATGCAGGAATTCTCTGAGCTGGGTAGTATAAAGACTAGTATCAGGACTTTATCTGCTGAGAGAGGGGGTGATGCCGTGGTCAGAGGGCTCTATACGGCTGCTGCGGGGATGATGGCAAAACAGGCCGAGGTAGATGTGATCTCTAATAATTTGGCAAATGTCAGCACCTCCGGTTACCGCAGGGATGAGGCTGCCTTGAGGTCGTTTCCGGAGATGCTCCTCAGCCGCTTCGAGAGCCTCCCCGGGGGGAGGGGAAGGGTTGCCTCGGAGATCGGAAGCTTGGGGACAGGGTGCGCTCTGGACAGGATCTATACCTCTTATCGCCAGGGGACGCTTCAGGAGACAGGAAACCCCTTCGACCTCGCCCTTCGCGGCGATGCCTTCTTCGTCGTGCGCGACGGCGAGGGAGAGGTGTTCTACACCAGGAACGGGGGGTTTACCCTCGACTCCAGCAGGCGGCTGGTCACCAGCGATGGCTTGGCTGTTTTTGGGGAGGTCGCCGGCAGGCTTGAGGAGATCTTCGTGCCTGATGGAAGGCTTGAGGTTGCTCCTGATGGCAGCCTGCGGGGAGCCTACACCGCTGCAGGAGAGAGGGTGGAGCGGCTGGCCTTGGTGGCGGGGCCGCGCCAGGGGGAGTTGTGGCAGAAGATAGGACAAGCCCTCTTCCGGAGCGGAGCACAGCCTGCAAGGGCCGGGGGGTATGAGGTGAGTCAGGGGTTCAGAGAGGGCTCCAATGTGAATCCTGTTGAAGAGATGGTGAGGCTGATCGCCGCCATGCGCGCCTACGAGGCGGGGCAAAAGGTGATCCAGGCGACTGACGCCACCTTGGATAAGGCGGCCAACGAGGTGGGGAGGGTCTAAGGCCAGAGGCTGGACTGCTGAGCAGGAGCCTCTTCCGGCGCTGAACGACCGAGGTGTCGGAGCCCTTTTCTAGGCGGTTGGCCGCGGATCGAGCGACATTTCTGTTCAGGGAGGCATGGATATGCTCAGAGCGCTCTATACTGCCGCGTCGGGGATGATCGCCCAGCAGTTTAACATCGATACGATATCTCACAACCTGGCTAATGTGAACACGACCGGTTTCAAGAGGGTCAGGGCGGAGTTCCAGGATCTCCTCTACCTCAACATCACGCGTCCGGTTGCCCCTCAGGAGGGGGCGACAGGCTCCCCGGTGGGGTTGAGCCTGGGGCTGGGGGTGAGGGTGGCCGGCACCCAGGGGATCTTTGAGCAGGGGAACCTGCAGCAGACGTCCAACCCCCTCGACCTCGCCCTGTCAGGGCCAGGCTTCTTTGTGGTGAGGGGCGCCAATGAAGAGGAGTACTACACGCGCGATGGCAGCTTCAAGCTCGATGCAGAGGGGAACCTGGTCACAACCGACGGTTACTTCGTGCAGGGGGATGGTGGGAAGATCACCATACCCGCAGACGCCACGAACATCAGCGTCGCCCAAGACGGCACCATCAGCTATGTGAAGGCTGGTGAGACCGAGCCTACACAGGCGGGAAAACTGAGGATCGTCCAGTTCGCCAACCCTGCGGGCCTGGAGCGGATCGGCAGAAACCTCTACAGGGCGACAGCTGCCTCGGGCGAGGCCCAGCAGGTGGACAACTCCAAGGGGCAGAGCGTGTCTGTGGAGCAGGGCTTCTTGGAGTCTTCCAACGTGCAGGTCGTGGAGGAGATGGTCAACCTGATCACGGCACAGCGCGCCTACGAGTTGAACTCCAAGGCTGTTCAGGCCTCAGATGAGATGCTCAGCATCGCCAACAATCTGCGCCGTTAACTGGGCGGTAGGTTGGAGGTGAGGCCCTGGTGCAGGGTGTTTCAGGTGTAGCTCCCCCGCCCGCCGGAGGGAGAGGAGCGCCGGCTGGGGAAAGGTCTGGCGAGCTGGGGGACAAGAAGCTTAGAGAGGCCTGTCAGGAGCTGGAGGCGGTCTTCTGGCACCTGCTGCTGCGGTCGATGCGCAAGACGATCCCCGAGGGAGAGCTCTTCGAGCGGAGCTCAGAGGAGAAGATATACCTCGATATGCTCGATGAACAATACGCCATCTTGCTGGCCCGGCAGGACGCTGCGGGGATCGGCAGGATCCTCTATGAGCAGCTGAGGCGAAAAGGAGAGAGGTAAGCAGCCCCGGAAGCTTTTCCGGGGTTTTTTATTGATGGTTTGGTGAGAGTATAAATGCCTCTGCTGGGTCATAGTATGGAATAAGGAAGGCACGGGGGGAGGGGAAGCGGTGTCGCAGGGGAGACAGCAGCTGTGCCTTACGAACCGGGAAAGGCTGGAGGCAACTGGCGTCAGACAGGTCGTCAGCTTTGACGAGAAGGAGATCGTGCTGGAGACGGAGTTCGGCAACCTCGTTTTGAGAGGGGATGGGATGAATATCACTCATCTTGACCTCGAATCCGGAGAGCTTGTCGTTCAGGGTCTGCTGACTTCGGTGGAGTACGCCGAGGATAGGGGCAAAAAGCTCAAAGCGAGAGGGAAGCATATACTCGACCGCCTCTTCAAATGAGCGGAGTTGTGGAGCAGTTCATCCTCCTCATCCTCAACCTTCTCATCGGGGGAGGGCTGGGCGTTCTTTTTGATTTTTATCGCTTTCTGCGCCTTCGCGCCAGGCCAGGGTGGTTTTGGACCCAGGTTACCGACCTCCTCTTCTGGATAGTCTCTGCGGCGCTCGTCTTCGGCATCTACTTTTCTCTGACAGAAGGGGAGGCGCGCCTCCTGATGATACTCGTCATCCCGGTCGGCATGGGTGCTTACCTGAAGCTGCTCAGCCCGCGGGTCAGGGGTTGGCTCTACGGCCTCTTTGTCCTGCTCGGGAGGTGTCTCCG
>JBNATO010000133.1:0-6056 GCA_049701555.1 Thermacetogeniaceae bacterium
GTAACAGCATATTGTCCCTGCTACCTGTGTTGTGGCAAAACCGATGGCATCACAAGCAGCGGCAAACCAGCACAACCACATCGAACAGCAGCAACTGACCCAACTGTCATTCCTTTGGGAACATTGATATACCTCGAAGGAATAGGAACATTCGTTGCAGAAGACACCGGAAGCGCTATAAAAGGCAATAGAATCGACATATTTATGGATGATCACCAAAAAGCTTTAGAATTCGGAGTTAAAGATACAAGAGCCTATATTCTTCAAGAAAAACTCTAATCCTTTTTTTGATAAAAGAACGGGGAAACTGGCTTCAACCCTAATTGTGATGCTGAAAAAATCTGTTCGGTGCTTCCAGTAAAGAGAATGCCCCCCGGCCGCAGTGCTTCGCTGAAACGCCTATAGAGAAAATCTTTAGCTTCATTCGTAAAATAAATTACCACATTTCGGCAAAGAATCAGGTCAAAATTGGTGTCAAAAGGATCTTTTAACAAATCATGTTTTTTAAAATTAACAAGTTCTTTCAATTCATCAATAACTTGATACTGTTCTCCAACTTTTACGAAATACTTCCTCAGTAAATAGGGCGGTAAATTTTCAACCGCTCTCTTTTGATAAATGCCCGCTTTTGCCTTCTCTAGTGCCTTTTCATCTATATCTGTCGCAAGAACGCGCGGAAAATAACCTCTAATCTTTTCTCGTAGCAACATCGCCAGCGTATACGATTCTTCACCCGTAGCACAACCAGCGCTCCAGGTTTTCGGTTGAGGGTTGCGCTTCAAAATTTCAGGCAAAATCTTTTTTGCAAGAACATCCCATTGAGCTGGGTTGCGATAAAACTCGCTGACATTTATGGTCAAATGATTAATAAATTTTTCTTTTTGGGCTGGGTCTCTTTTTAAAACATCCAGATACTCTCTAAAGCTGTGGAACCCTTGTGCCCTCATCAGAGAAGTAATTCTGCGCTCCATCTGGGGTCTCTTATAACTGGCAAGATCAATCCCGACAACTTCTCTGACCTTCTTAACAAACAACTCATAATCCATTTCTACAAGCCCTTCTTTGAATCTTTTTGAATGACCTTTCTGCAGCATCCACAGTCCTTTTCAGATCCTCTTCTGTATGAGCTAAAGAAACAAACCAGGCTTCAAATTGAGAAGGCGGCAAGTAAATTCCCTCATCCAGCATTGAGAGGAAAAACTGCCTAAAAGAGCTTTGGTCCGAACTCAACGCAGAATCTAAATCCTCTACTCTACGGTCAGCAAAGAAGACAGAAAGTAGCGAACCGACCTGATTGACTTGTACAGCTACACCAGCATTCTCCGCCGCTGCTCTTAGCCCTTCAGCAAGCTGCTTTCCCTTTTCTTCGAGTTCTTCGTAAACGCCAGGCTTTTTCAACTGTTCCAGTGTAGCAATACCAGCATGCACAGCCAAGGGGTTGCCTGACAGAGTCCCAGCCTGATAAACAGGCCCCTCAGGTGCCACAAGCTGCATTATATCAGCTCTGCCTCCATAAGCGCCTACCGGAAGCCCACCTCCAATTATCTTGCCGAAACAAGTGAGGTCCGGTTTTATCCCAAAACGCTCCTGTGCTCCTCCCAATCCAAGGCGAAAACCTGTTATCACTTCGTCAAAGATCAGCAAGCTCCCTGACTGCTCTGTGACCCTTCGGAGCGTCTCCAGAAACCCGGTTTGCGGCGGCACAACGCCCATGTTGCCCGCCACCGGCTCCACAATAACAGCAGCGATCTCCTCTCCATAGCGCTCAAACGCTCTTTCTACAGAAGAAACATCGTTATAGGGGAGGACCAACGTTAAGCTGGTGACCTCATTGGGAACTCCAGGGCTAGAGGGCACCCCCATCGTCAAGGCTCCCGAACCTGCCTGCACCAAAAAGGTATCAGCATGCCCGTGGTAACATCCCGCAAACTTGACTATTTTATTTCTACCGGTGTAAGCTCGGGCAAGGCGCACGGCGCTCATTGTAGCTTCAGTTCCGGAATTAACCAGGCGCACTCTCTCCACAGAAGGAACGGCATCCACGATCAGTGAAGCGAGGATCACCTCGCCCTCAATAGGTGCGCCGTAGCTCGTTCCCGCTTTCACTGCCTTTTCCAAAGCTGCAACCACTGCAGGGTGGGCATGTCCCAGAATCAATGGCCCCCAAGAACAGACATAATCGATATATTCGTTGCCATCAACGTCAAAGATCTTGGAGCCTTCTCCTCTGCTGATGAAGAGAGGGTCACCGCCGACAGCACGAAAAGCTCGGACAGGGCTGTTGACGCCACCCGGCATCAACTTGCAGGCCTTTTCATACAGCTGCAGCGACCTAGTATTCGCCTTCATCCCTCAACCCTCCCATATATTGCAGGTGAATTCCGGATTTTTTCAGTTCACGGGAGCTGAACAGAACCTGATAGTCGCTTAATCCGATAACATCAGCAATTCTTTTAACTTTTTCAAGACATGTCCGGCGATCACGGGCATGAACCATCGTAAAGAGGTTGTAAGACCACGAAGCCGGAACATCCCGGTAGTAACAATGGGTGACCTCTGGAAATTCGGCGAGCTTTTTACCTATCTCCTCTATCCTCTCCTCCGGCACCGCCCAGAGCACCATAGCGTTGGCATCAATTCCCAGAGCTCGATGAGCAAGGACTGCTCCTATTCGACGGATCACCCCTCTTTCTTTTAGCTTGCCGATCACAGCGATGACCTCATCCTCTTGCATCCCAGTTTTTTCAGCAATTGTGCGATACGGTCTTCTCTCCAAGGGAATTTCTTCCTGCAATGCCTCAATCAAAGTCAACTCATGTCTCGAAAGCTCCATGGATATCCTCCTCAGCAAAACTCACAGCAATTTTAAACATCTTTTTTGCAGGCAAATTCAGAATTTCTTCCAACCCAGCCCTCTGCCTGATTTCTTCGAGCAGGCTTTTCTGCCTTTCTTCGCTTTCGGCGATCAGGGTGAACCACAAATTGTACTCATGTTCTCTCAGGTAGTTATGAGTGACTTCGGGATATTCATTGAGCACTGCCGCTACATCTTCGATCCTCTCAGGAGGTACTTTGACAGCACACAGCGTTGGATAATAGCCAAGCTTGCGTGCGTCAAACACTGCCCCGAGACGCCTTATAATCCCTTTTGCCTTCAGCCATCGAAGAGCCTTTAAAACTACGTCCTCATCAACGCCCAATTCCTGAGCAAGAGCGAGATATGGCTTCTCAGTCAAAGGCATGTCGCCTTGGAGCCGCACCAGCAGCTTTTCTGCCAGCGGCATAAGCCTTCTCTCTTGCTGCCTCCCATAGAGGCAAGATGGATCTTCGCCCAAGTAATCCCCATTCTCTTCAAACGCCCTAGCACGGCACCCTCCGCAACGATGGCGATAATCACAGACGCCGCAGTAACCTCTGTACTCCTGTTCACGAAGCCTCAGAAAAACCTCGTTGTTCTTCCAGATCTCATCAAAAGGAGTTTGACGGACATTGGCAACCTTCAAGCCCATGTAAGGGCAGGGATAGACATCTCCCTCAGGGCCAACGATACAGTACGAAATACCTGCCAAGCAGCCACGCTGATATGGCAACTCTATCCGCAATTGTCTGGCAATTCTCAGAAATTGAGGTGCGCACGTCGGCTTGATCTCAATAGAAAGCGACTGTCGGCGCTTGAGCAACCGCACCAGCAGGTCCTCTATCTGTTCCGGCGAAACCGTTTCAAGCCCTTCCCTTCCCCGACCTGCCGGAACAAAAAAGAAAACATGATGTCCCTTCGCCCCTTTTTCCACCGCTAGCTCGGTAAGCTCTTCTATCTCCTCATAGTTCCAATTGAAGACAGTTGTGTGAATTTGAAACGGCAATCCTGCTGCCCTGCAGTTTTCCATCCCTTCTATGGTAGCTTTCCAAGCGCCCTCCACCCCTCGAAAGCGGTCGTGCTTCTCAGGACATATGCTGTCGAGGCTGATCCCCACAGCAGCCACACCAACATCACAAAGCTTGCTGACAACTTGAGGTGTTAGCAACGTTCCATTAGTGCCGCAGACAGGACGCAATCCCAAAGATCTGGCATAAGAGATCAGGTCAAAAATATCCGGCCTGAGCAGAGGTTCTCCTCCGCTGAAGACAACCACGCGAAAGCCCGCCCGTTTTATCCCCTCGAGCAGCTTGCGCCCTTCAGACTCCGTAAGCTCCTGAGGAGACCTAACGCCAGCCTCCCGGTAGCAATGAGGGCACTTCAGGTTACAGGCATTGGTTGTGTTCCAAGAGATCAGCAACTTTATCCCTCCATCAGCCAAGAAGCCACATCTTTAGCATGATATGTTATTATCAGATCAGCGCCTGCTCGTTTTATCCCGATAAGACTTTCCATCACAACCTGCCTCTCATCGATCCAGCCCTTTTCGGCCGCGGCTTTGATCATTGAATATTCGCCGCTGACATTATAAGCCACAACTGGGCATAGAACCATCTCCCTAACTGCACGTATCACATCGAGATAAGCCAAAGCTGGCTTTACCATCACCATGTCGGCGCCTTCGGCGATATCCTGAATCACCTCGCGCAGCGCCTCTCTTCCATTCGCCGGATTCATCTGGTAGGTGCGCCGATCTCCAAAGGCAGGTGCGGAATCAGCTGCCTCTCGAAAGGGACCATAGAAAGCCGAGGCGAACTTAGCGGCATAAGAGAGAATGGATACGTGCGAATACCCGTTGTGATCCAACTTATCCCTTATCGCCTTAACCCGCCCATCCATCATGTCAGAAGGAGCAACAATGTCGGCCCCTGCTCGTGCGTGTGAAAGCGCAGTTTGAGCAAGAAGCGGCAACGTATCATCGTTTGCGATCACACCATCCCTGACCACACCGCAGTGGCCGTGGCTCGTATACTCACACAAACAGACATCGGTGATCACGATCAACTCCGGAAAGTTTTTCTTCAAAACCCTGACTGCCCGCTGAACTACACCATCATCGTCATAAGCGGAAGTCGCAGCTTCATCCTTTGTTTCTGGGATGCCAAACAGCAGAACAGCCCTAATCCCAAGCCTTACCGCTTCTTCAACCTCTTTGATGAGCAGGTCTTGCGAATAGCGAAAAACGCCAGGCATCGATGAAACCGGATCTTTCCTTCCAACACCCGGCTGCACAAACAGAGGATATATCAGGTCGTCAGTTGTAATCCTTGTCTCTTGCAAAAGCGCGCGCAGAGCAGCGCTGCTCCTGAGACGGCGTAACCTCACTTGGGGAAAATTCATGATGCCCTAACCCCTTTCTGCCAGATGGAGAATACTGAGAATACTATTAAGAGGAGATCTCTTCCTCTGTCAGATAACAAGCTGGGTCCTCTTCCCATATATCACCCTTGTTCGCCTCAGCTCTGACTCTGCAACCCCCGCATACCGTATTGTATCTACATCTGCCGCACTTGCCCTTTAGATGAGCGGCTTTGTTTCTCAAAGCTTTAAGCAAGGTATTATTTTCATCGCACCAGATCTCTTGAAAAGACCTTTCCGGGAACTTCCCCAGAAAACCAGAGCGCCAGAACTGGCAGGGGTAAACATAACCTTCCGGATCGACATTGACCATCTTCACCCCAGCGGAACACCCGCCATGCAACTCCAAAAGCTTTTTGATCTCCTCCACCCTCTCAGGAAGATGTTCGAGCGCCCACTTATAGAGATAGACCCCATCGGCATGGTTATCGGTAGTCAGAAACTCAACCTCTATGCCTCTTGCTCTTAACTGGTTTGTGCGCTCGATCAGGAAATCGATCATCTCCCGCTTTTCCTCAAGGGTTAGATCCTTTTCAGCCAACTTTCTTCCTCGTCCTGCATACACCAAGTGATAGAGACAAAAGCGTTTGATCCTTTCTTTCTCAACTAGATCCATGAGAAAGGGGAGGTCTTTATAGTTCTCCTTGCTCACCGTGAAGCGTATACCTGTGTTCAACCCCGCATCCTGCGCATTGCGAATTCCAGCCAAAGCACGACCAAAGGAATTCGGAGCTTCACGGAAGCTATCGTGTGTATGCGGGTCGCCATCAATGCTCACTCC
>JBNATO010000134.1:0-6044 GCA_049701555.1 Thermacetogeniaceae bacterium
GTGACGAAGATGGCGCCCATGTTGAGGACGAACAAGGGGATCAGGAAGCTATGGGCGAGCTGGTATAGATTCATAGGCTCGATTCCTCCTGGTTCTAGTGGGGTTGGCTGCGGGATTGCGGCAGCCTGTTGTAAGAATTATAACATTGCTGACAGTGACATTCAAACGATAATAGGTGCCTTGAGGATGTTTTCTTGGGAGAGCTTGCTCTGGGATCTCTCAGCGATCTTTTGGGGCTATTGAAATATTTCCTACAGTAACTATAATTAATAACGGAGATATTTTTGCTGCTTTGGGTAACTAACAGAAACATAAAACCAAAGTTTTCACCAAACCCGTTGTCGGTATTGTCACCAAGATAGACCTCCCTGATGCAAATGCCGAAAGGGCAGTGGCGTTTTTGAGGATGGCGGGGATCGAAGAGCCTATCTATCTGACGTCAGCGGTTACTGGCGAGGGATGTGATGGCCTGAGGTTGAGGGTTGAGAGGCTCATGGGTATGCTATAATGGAAGTGTCGAAAATTGTCTATCGGCTTTCAGTGGGAAAACTTGAGGGGTGATGGGGGAGCCGTGGCCGATTTGCGTGAACACATCGAGCGACTCTGTGGAGAGGAATTGCAGCGCGTTCTCAGGTCTTTCACAGAAGCCACTGGTATGAGCGTGATGGTTGTCGATCGCAATGGAAGACAGCTGATGCGAGTCGGGGGAAAGAACGAAAGCCGCTTTTGCAGGATCATCCAGAGCGACCCCGTGGGGTTCAACAAGTGTTGCGGCTCCTATGCCCGGGCTGGCAGAGAAGCTGCTAAGTTTGGCGAAACCTATATCTTTCGGTGTCACGCCGGTTTGGTGGCTTTTGCTGCACCTCTCCTGAGCGACGGAGAGCACATCGGCTCGCTGATATGCGGGCAGGTGTTGATGTGGGAGCCGGAGGACTTCTTCTGGGAAGAGATCGCAGAGATGACCGCAGGGCTGAATGTCCGAGTAGCTGACCTGATGGCTGCTGCCCGGGAGATGGAAGTTGTTTCGGGCAGGCGCGTACAGGCGGCTGCTGATATGCTCTTCGCTGTTGCCAACCAGGTGATGAAAGGCGAGTCCAGTTCGCTGGTGCGAAGGAAGGAAAGCATCTTGTGCCAGGCGAGGATCTTTGACGAGATCAGCTCCAGAAAGCAGCTGGAGAACAAGCTGAAGCAAGAGGAAGAGGACGAGTATACAGGCTCCTTGATGCAGCTGGAGAGGGAGCTGCGAGGAAGGATCAGCCTGCACGACCGGGAAGGCTCTTTTGAACTCCTGAACAAGATAGTGGCTGAAGCTGTGGAGAGATACGTATCCCAACCCCGCCTCTTCAGGGCGCGGATGCTGGAGCTTGCAGTGAGCATATTCCAGGCTGCTGTGGAGGCGGGAGGGGATGAGGAAAAGACTCTCGAGCTGTTCTCAGGGCATATCGAGGAGCTTGTGCAAGCGGATGCGATCGACGCCGCATGCGCCTGCATCTACAGGATGCTGGATGACCTGTTGAAGGCGAAACCCGCTTCTGCCAACCTCGCCGTCATAGAGGCTGCGAAGCGCTACATACAGGAGAACTTCCATAAGAGCCTCACCCTGAACGACATCGCCCGCGCTGTCTACATCAGCCCCTATTATCTCAGCCACATCTTCAAGGAACACATGAATTGCACGGTTATCGACTACCTGACCAGAGTGCGGATCGAAGAGGCCAAGAAGCTGCTCCGCAGAAGAGGCCTGTCCATCGTCAGCGTAGCGAGACGCATCGGATACAGCGATTCCGGCTATTTCAGCAAGGTTTTTAAGAAGGCAGTGGGGGTCACCCCTTCTGCTTACAAGCGTCAGGTTTTGTTATGAGGCTTCAAGGTGGGGAACGCCATGGTGTTTAAGAGCATCATCACAGCGGTTGTCGAGGGGGAGGCGGGAAGGGTGCGCCGCCTCATAGCCGATGCCCTGGCCAAGGGGTATCCTGCTGAGGAGATCATAGAAAAGGCCCTGTTGCCAGCGCTGGACCTGGTCGGGCAGCAGTTCCGCAAGAGCGAGGTCTTTATCCCGGAGGTTTTGCTGGCATCTCGAGCGGCAAAGGCGGGGCTTTATGCCCTGAGGGGGCAGTTCCGGTCTCCTGAGCATAAAAGGAAGGAGGCGCGCGTTCTCATCGGCACTGTCGCTGGGGACATGCACGACATCGGGAAGAACCTCGTCAGCATGTACCTGAGTGCCAGGGGCTACGAGGTGATCAATCTCGGCATCGATGTGCCGCCTGAGCAGTTTGTCTGGGCTGTGCGCCAGCACAAGCCGGATATCGTGGCGATGTCTGCTCTGCTCACGACCACCATGCCGGCCATGGGCGAGACCATCGAGGCCTTGAAGAAGGCCAAGCTGCGGGAAAGGGTCTTGGTTCTGGTAGGGGGCGGCCCGGTGACCGAGACTTTCGCCGAGGAGATCGGAGCAGATGGCTATGCCTATGATGCCAGAGGGGCAGCTGAGTGGGTGTCCAGCATCTTCTAAGCTTCGCCTCTTATTTTTTGGGCAAAATTATTACTGACAGTAACAGCGCAAGATATGTCAGAGGAGAGCAACTTTGTCCAAAGGTTTCGCTCTGTGGCTTATTGAACCACAATACTGTAGCTGGAAGGGGTGTTGAGGCGGATCGCCTTTGAGCCCTGTCCGGACTGTGAGGGGGGTAATAGCCAGCATGTAGGAAAGAGGTGGCGATTGCACAGCCTTGAGGACCTGGCACAGGGAGTTCGCTTAAGATTACTGAAAGTAACTGCGAGGAGAGGGATCAGTTATGGATACCAGCAAGATGCAACTGTTGAAACCCTTGAATACTATGCAGATGTCCAAGATGCTGAAGCAAGGGGAAACGCTCAAGGAGATCGCTGGGGAGTATCTTGAGGCCTTGGATGCGGCGCTTCTCCGCGACCAGATCATCGATGTCGTTGAGAGCAACTATGACCTTGGGAAAGTCGTGGATGTCTATGAGATCTTTGGCGGTTATGTGAACCGCAGCTTTGGGATATATACCGAGAAAGACGGCCAGCGCCATGAATACTTTGTCAGAAAATACAAAAAAGATATTCAGGAAAAGGAGATCATCTTCGAGCACAAGCTGATCACCTATGCCATCGAGAACGGTTTCGATATCGCCGCAGGGATCTACAAGACAAAAGATGGCAGGACCTATGTAAAGGTCAAAGAGGGGGATGAGGACCGCTACTTTGCTGTGTACCGTTATCTCCCAGGAGAGGATAAATACACCTGGATTGAAAACCAGCTGACCGATGAGGAGTACGCCAGCAGCGCTGAGGTGTTGGCGACGTACCACAACAGCGTCAGGGATTTCGATCCGGAGGGATTTGAAAGGGTTGAGCCGAAGATCATGGATCTCATTCCGATGCTCCCTCCGCTCTTCAAGGAGTATGCTTCAGCTGATCTCAACAATTGGTTTCATTCATATTACCTCAGGAAACTCGACTCCATAATCGAGGCATGCAACCGCATCAGGATACCTGCCGAAGACCTGGCGAAGATGCCCTACATCCCCATCCACTGCGACTTCCATCCGGGCAATGAGAAGTTCCAGGATGGCAAGGTTGTGGGCCTCTTTGATTTCGACTGGTCGAAGATCGACTTGCGCTTGTTTGAGATCGGGCTTGGTCTGGTCTACTTCTGCAGCAGCTGGGTCGACGAGCTCGACGGCACCCTGATGATGAGGGAGTCTGAGATCTTCCTCAGGGCCTACCAGCAGAAGCTGCGCCAGCTGGGCGGCTTGGAGCCGCTGAATGATGTCGAGAAGAAGTACCTTGACGTGATGCTGGATGCCGGGAATATGTACCTCATTTACTGGTGCCTCAGGACGTATTACGCTGACCCCACGCTGAACGAATATGAGTACCAGTTTTACCTGGCACACCAGGTGAAGCTGATGAACTGGATCGATGCCCACAGAGATGAGATCAGGGAGATGGCTGAGAGGATCTGATCTCTAGTGCGCAGCGCACTAAAGATAACAAGAAAGGAATGGTATGAATGCAGTTTCATAGCTTCTTGACCAGGGAAGAGGTTGAGAGGGTTCATGAGGCGTCTCTGGAGGTCCTGGAGAGCGTGGGGATATTGGTCCGCAACGAGAAGGCGCGGGGCATCTTCAAGAAGGCAGGATGCTCCGTGGACGCCGATGGCGTTGTCAAGATCCCCAGGAGAGTAGTGGAGGAGTGTAGGAAGTGCTTCGTCCCCAAATACACCTTCACCGCTCAGGATCCCCAGTACGACGTGACGCTCCCCGATGACCGGCCGGTTATCGTCACGGCGAGCTCTGCCCCGAACATCATCGACCCGATCACGGGGGAGGAACGGAGGGCGACATCCAGGGATATCGCCAACATCGCCTTTCTCATCAACGAGCTGCCCGGTTACGACGTCTTCTCCATCTCCACGCTCGCCGACGACGCACCTGAGGGGATGTTCAGCATTTCCAGGTTCTACCCCGCTCTCAAGAACTGCAAGAAGCCTGTGCGCAGCAACACCCCCAACATCAAGGACCTGGAGATGGTCCTGGAGCTTGGCGAGCTGATCGCCGGCAGCAAGGAGGCCTACATGGAGAGGCCGTTCATCAACCACCACTACTGCCCTGTCGTCTCGCCTCTGACGATGGATGTGGAGTCGACCGAGGCGGTGATCTACCTCACCGAGAAGGGGCTCCCTGTCTACGGGACGATCGTCCCCAACGCCGGGTTGACAGCTCCCATGAGCATTTTGGGGACACTGGTGCTCGGCAACGCGGAGTTCTTGGCTCTGAGCACGCTGATCCAGCTGATTCGGCCGGGCGCACCGCTGATCTACGCAGTCCTGTCGACAGTGGCGGATATGCGCACAGGGGCCTATGCTCCTGGGGCAATCGAGACGGGGATCCTGCAGATGGCCCACACGGAGATGGCGCGCTTCTACAACGTCCCCTCCGGCGGTTACATCGGGTTGACCAACGCCCATATAAACGACGCCCAGTCAGGCTATGAGACCGGGATGAACGTGACAGCAGCCCTGTTGGCGGGAGCCGACCTCTTCAACATGGGTGGCCTGTTGAGCAGCCTGATGACCTTCGACTTCGCCAAGGCGGTGATCGACAACGAGATCGCCTTGATGCTCAAGCGGCTTTGCAGAGGCGTCGAGTTCAGCGAGGAGGATCTGTGCATCGACCTCATCAAGAAGGTCGGGCCGGGAGGGTCCTACATCGAGGAGCCGCACACCTTGATGAACATGCGCAAAGTCGCCTTCTATCCGAAGGTGGCGACGAGAGATATGCGCAGCCGCTGGGAGGAGGAGGGGCGCCTCGATGCCCACGCCCGTGCCATGATGGAAGTCAAGCGCATCCTCACCCAGGAAAACCCGGCGCGGTTCTCGGAGGAGATCGAGGCCAGGATACGCGCCCGCTTCCCGGGCTTGGTGCCGGGAGATGCGCGCTGGTACGAAGAGTGATCGGTGCGGTCTGAGCCGCATCGCCTAGCCTGATGAGGTATAATTACCAAGGACATCAAAATATCGAGGGAGGTTTATACAAAAGATGATCATAGTTGGAGAACTGATCAACGCGAGCCGCAAGGCTGTCGCTGGGATCATCGAGGCCCAGGACGCTGAAGCTGTGAAGAAATTGGCCTTGGACCAGAGAAATGCTGGGGCAGACTACATCGACGTGAACGCTGGGATCTTCGTCGACAAAGAGGCCGATTACCTGGCATGGCTTGTGCAGACGGTCCAGGAGGTCGTGGACTGTCCCTGCTGCATCGACAGCCCCAACCCTGTGGCCATCGAAAAGGCGCTTTCCGTCCACAAGGGGACTGCGATGATCAACTCGATATCGCTGGAGAAGGAGCGCTTTGAAAAGCTGTTGCCGCTGATCGCGGGAACAGACCTGAAGGTGGTCGCCCTCTGCATGAGCGACGAGGGAATGCCGCAGACCGCCGAGGAGAGGGTGAGGATCGCCGAGAAGCTCATCGACGCTTTGGTGAAGAACAACATCCCAATCAAGAACATCTATGTCGAT
>JBNATO010000135.1:0-6009 GCA_049701555.1 Thermacetogeniaceae bacterium
TATTTGCGGGTGGGATATAACCCGCTTTTTGCTTTTTTAAAGTCTTTATAAATTTTCAGAAAATTTTCCCCAGATGTGGAGATTTCTTTTTAGCGGGGGATTCTTGTAAGAAAAGGCGTTAAGTGTTAGACTGAAACTAAAAGTCATAATACAAGGAGCAGTTGGTTGCTGATGA
This sequence comes from Thermacetogeniaceae bacterium, assembly GCA_049701555.1. GTDB lineage: Bacteria > Bacillota > DSM-12270 > Thermacetogeniales > Thermacetogeniaceae > JBNATO01. The sequence continues at coordinate 176 of JBNATO010000135.1, forward strand.
AAGGATACGCGCAATACCGCAGCCCCTGGCTGCTTGTGATTTTGTTGGTGCTGGGGGGGATCTTCGGCAGCCTGATCGGCGAGGTCTTGAGCGGCGTCCCTGGCTTGGCTTTTTTGGGGATAGGCCGGAGCGTCGGGTTGCCAGTGACCACGCTGAACCTCGATATATTGGCCTTTACGTTCGGGTTTACAGTCAAGGTAAACCTTATAAGCCTGTTGGGATTTGTCGCAGCCTTTATCATTTACCGGCGTCTTTAGGAGCTGAGCAGCTATATGCAGGAGATCATCCTTGCTTCTTCCTCGCCTCGCAGGGCGGAGCTGCTGAGGCGCGTCGGGCTGAAGTTCCGGGTTGTTCCCAGCGATGTGGAGGAGAGAGCCGAGGATTCTCTTGATGCCCGGAGCCTGGCTCTGAAGCTGGCTTCTCAGAAGGCTGAGGCGGTTGCAGCTCGCTACCCGGAGGCGATCGTTCTGGCTGCGGACACGGTTGTCTGCTGTGACGGGGAGATCCTGGGGAAGCCGGCGGACTGGCAGGATGCGGTGCGGATGCTGCAGCTCCTCTCGGGCCGCACCCATGAGGTCAGCACAGGCGTTGTCTTGAGGAGAGAGAGCACCGGGCAGGAGAGGAGAGAGGTGGTGACCACAAGGGTCACCTTTCGCAGGTTGAGCCAAGAGGAGATCCTGGGATACTTGGCCACCGGAGAACCCTTTGACAAAGCCGGTGCCTATGGCATCCAGGGTTACGGAGCGCTGCTGGTCGAGGGGATCGAGGGCTGTTACTCCAATGTGGTCGGGCTTCCCCTCGCCAAAGTGGGGGAAATGCTGAGAGAGTTTGGGGTTGATCTCCTTTGTCGAAACCTGAATACCACGTCGCCATAAAGAGCCTCCCCGAAGAGCTGCGGCCGAGGGAGCGGATGCGGGCAGCAGGCCCTGAGGCGCTTTCAGCAGCTGAGCTGCTGGCGATCATCCTCAGGACAGGCTCCGCAGAGGAGTCTGCTCTGGAGTTGGCGAACAAGATATTAAGCGATCCTCGTGGCCTGCGCTACCTCGCCGAGGCTTCTCTGGAGGATCTGTGTAGCCTCAAGGGGGTTGGGCTGGCAAAGGCTGCCCAGATCAAGGCTGCTGTGGAGCTGGGGAAGCGCCTTGCGTGTATGGGGCCTGGCTTCAGGCCCGTCATCCGAAACCCGCAAGAGGTGTGCACCCTCGTCATGGAGGAGATGTGCTACCTTGACAGGGAGCATTTTCGGGTGGTGATGCTGAACACCAAGAACCGGGTTTTGGCTGTGGAAACGATATCCATCGGCAGCCTGAACTCCTCGCTGGTGCATCCGCGGGAGGTCTTCAAGAAAGCGGTGCAGAGAAGCGCCGCGGCGGTGATCCTCGTCCACAACCACCCGAGCGGCGATCCCTCACCGAGCTCTGAGGATGTGGAGATCACGCGCCGCTTGTGCGAAGCAGGGAGGATCATAGGTATAGACGTTCTCGACCATATTATAATCGGGGATCACGTTTTCATAAGCCTCAAGGAAAAGGGGTACATCTGAGTTTGGATCGATTATCGCAAGGAAGGGGCAAGAGAGGGTGTTTACGAGAGATCTGGGGATCGATTTAGGGACCGCAAACACGCTTGTTCACGTTAAGGGAAAAGGGATCGTCTTGATGGAGCCCTCTGTGGTGGCGATCCGCCGCGATACGGGAGAGGTCCTGGCGGTCGGGGAAGAGGCCAAGCAGATGATCGGGCGCACCCCAGGCAATATAGTTGCCATCAGGCCGATGAAGGATGGGGTGATCGCCGATTTCGATATCACCCAGACCATGCTGCGCTATTTTATCAGCAAGGCGTTGGGGAAGCGCTCTCCGTTTGTGCGCCCCAGAGTCGTGATCAGCATCCCCACAGGGGTGACTCCGGTAGAGGAGCGGGCGGTGAGGGAGGCCGCGCTCCAGGCTGGAGCCAAAGAGGCGTACCTGATCGAGGAGCCGATGGCGGCTGCCATCGGAGCAGGTCTTCCTGTATACGAGCCTACTGGCAACATGATCGTGGACATAGGCGGCGGAACGACGGAGGTTGCGGTGATCTCGCTGGGAGGGATCGTGACCAGCAAATCGATCCGCGTCGCTGGAGATGAGATGGACGAGGCCATCGTCCAACACATCAAGCGAACCTATAACCTGATGATCGGGGAGAGGACGGCGGAGGACATCAAGATCAAGATCGGTTCAGCGATCTGGGATGGAGAGTTGGAAACGTATGAAGTGCGCGGCCGCGACCTCGTCACAGGGCTGCCTAAGACTGTTACAGTGAACTCTGAAGAGATCCACAAGGCGCTGGCGGAAACGGTCGCCAGCATCATTGATGCCATCAAGGTCTGCCTGGAGAAGACGCCTCCCGAATTGGCAGCAGATATTGTTGACAGGGGGATCGTGCTGGCAGGTGGAGGCGCCCTGCTGCGCCACCTCGACAGGCTGGTAAGCGAGCAGACTGGGATTCCGGCTCTGTTGGCTGAGGAACCCCTTTACGCTGTTGCCCTGGGAACAGGGAGAGCTCTGGAAAATATGGAGATCTTGAGGCGTATCGCTGTTTCCCAGAAGAGGTAAGAAAGAGGCGTGAAGGCTTTGTTTCGTGCCTCGTGGCAGAGGAAGCTCGGTTTAATTCTGGCTATAACGGCGTGTTGCTTGGTTCTTGCCCGTTTTACCCCTTATTTCCCCGGGAGCATCGCTGTCAAGGAGTGTTTGGCTCCGCTGCAGGGGGGGGTAATGGGCGTATGGCGAGGAGTGTCCTCAGGGTTCAAGTACATATTTGAAGCCAGGCGGATTGAGCAGGAAAACCAACGCCTGAGGGAAAAGGTGCGGGAACTCACGTGGGAGAACAACCGCTTAAAGGAGTATGTCTACGAAAGCAGAAGGTTGCAGAAGCTCCTGAGATTTAAGGAAAGGAACGCAATGCGCTTCACCTTTCTGGGGGCTCGCGTGATCGCCCGTGCTCCCAACGCCCAGTCCTGTATCGTCACTGTTGACAGGGGAAGCGAAGATGGTGTGAGGAAAAACCAGGCGGTGGTGTCCGATGCTGGGCTTGTCGGGAGGATCGTAGCTGTTAGCCCTCACACCGCGGATGTCCTCTTGCTCCTCGATAGGGATGGGGCGGCAGGCGCGATGGTGCAGGAGAGCCGCACTCCTGGGGTTGTTGAGGGGGGCAAAGACGGCTCTGGTCTCTTGAGGATGGTCGATCTCCCTTACGATGCCAAACTCAAGAAGGGTGATGTTGTCGTTACCTCTGGCATGGGCGATATCTTTCCGCCGGGGATACCCATCGGAGAGATTGTGAGGGTTGAGAACCCTAACAGCGCCCTCGACAGGTACGCCCTGGTTCGGCCGTATGTCGATTTTAACCGGCTTGAGGAAGTGTTGATCATCACCGCTGTTCACGAGGTCCCCGAATCTGTCGCTATTCCGCGCAAACAGGTAGAATCTGTCGCTGGCAGCGCTTTGCACTGATGGCTGTCGGGAGCGCTTTGAGGGGGAGGAGATAGCTTGGCGGAGAGGGCTCTGCGTACGTGCGCCATTCTGCTGGTTTTTCTCGGAGCGTTTATCGTTCAAACAACGCTTCTGCCGCTACTGGACATCTACGGTGTCATGCCGGACCTCCTCCTTGTCCTGATCGTCCTGACAGGTTTTTTCTTTGGCTCCAAAAGAGGGGGAGCTGTGGGATTTGCTGTTGGTCTTATAGAGGATCTGCTCGCTGGGAGATACCTCGGGCTGACAGCGCTGAGCGGTTTTCTGACCGGTTATGCAGTAGGCTATCTGGAGGGGGAGTTTTATCGAGAGAACCCCATAGTGCCGCTTTTTTTGGTTTTTTTGGGGAGCCTTCTGTTCAACGGCGTCTCTCTCATCGGAAGAGAAATTCTGGAGGCGTTTTCCGGGGCATTGCCCTCTTTGTTGTGGACGCTCCCATTAGCTGCCCTTTACAACACCATACTGGCGGCTTTGCTCTACCGACCCCTTTGTCGCATCTTCCTTCATTCAGAGCCTTCGCCGCCCAAGTTCTACCAGCGGGTTCTCTAGGTGAGACGGATGATCGACCGCAGGTTTGAGGGTAAGTACAAGTTCTGGCAGTGGCTCGCCATAGCCCTGTTTGCCATATTGACTGTGCGCCTGATGACCCTCCAGCTCGTGGAGGCCCCAGTCTACAGGACCCAGGCCAAGCTCAACCAGTTTCGCTTTTTGCCTATTCGGGCGCCGCGGGGGGATATCGTTGACCGCAACGGGAAGGTCTTGGCAGGGAGCAAGATCGTCAATACGATCTCCATTGTGCGCCAGCAGATCGATGAGAAAGAGCTCGACAGCACAATCGAAAAGCTGGCAAGCCTCCTCCATGATGTGTACCCGGAGATCGATGCGGCTTATATCAAAAAGCTGCTTGATGAACACCAGAGCCGTTCTTATGAGCCTGTGGTGATCAAGAGGGACGTCTCCATGGAGGTGGTGACGCGATTGGAGGAGCACAGGCGCGACCTTCCGGGGGTGATGATCGGGAAAGAGATCGTTCGGTATTACCCGGAAGGCACCCTTGCCTGCCATGTGCTCGGCTATATCGGGGAGATCAGCAAGGAAGAGCTCGAGGACCCGGAGAACAAGGACTACAAGCCCGGCGATCTCATAGGCAGGTTTGGGCTGGAGAAGCAGTACGAGAAATACCTGCGGGGTGTGGACGGCTTTCAGCAGGTTGAGGTCGATGTAACCGGCAGGCCGATCCCCCACAGCGATCTGATCACTGTCAACCCCAAACAGGGGGACCGCTTGGTCTTGACCCTTGACGCCGACCTCCAGAAGGTCCTAGAAAAGAGCATGGACGAAACGCTTGCTGAGCTGCGGAAGAAAGGGCTTCCTGGCAGGGCTGGAGCTGCGGTGGTCTTGGATGTCCGGACAGGCGCCGTGTTGGCTATGGCCAGCCGTCCGGCGTTTGACCCGAATCTGCTCGTTCCCCCGGTTTCCGACAAGGCTGCTCGGGAGTACCTCAATCCCCCGCCAGGTTCCGATCCGCCTATGATCAACAGGGCGATCAGCAGCAAGTATCCCCCTGGCTCTACTTTCAAGCCGATCACGGGGATGGCTGCGCTTGAGTCAGGGAAGATAGATGTCAAAGAAAAGGTGGTGTGCAAAGGTAGGTATTGGCTGCCTCCTTATACGAAGTGTTGGCGTGTTCATGGGGCAGTTGATTTCTTCAGGGCGATGGCCGTTTCCTGCAACGTCTATTTTATCGAGGCCGGCAGGCGTGCCGGAGTGGAGATGATCGCCCGGATCGCGCATGAGTTCGGACTCGATGAAAAGACGGGGATCGACCTCCCCGGCGAGGTCGCCGGCAGCTTCTTGACCCCTGAAAAGAAAGAGGAGAAGTATGGGCCTGTAGTAGAAAAGTGGTACAGGGAGAAAAAGGCTGAGCTGGAAAAGGAATATGCCAAAAAGCTGGCGCAGGCAAAGAGCGAGCGCGAGAAGAGGGATATACTCATCCAAAAGAAGTACGCAGAGAGGGATCTCCAGAACTGGTACAGGGCAAAATACAACTATGAAGCCAAGTGGCAGCCTTATGATACCTACTTCATGGCTTTTGGGCAAGGCTCGAACGAATACACCCCGATCGGGCTAGCAAATTACGTTGCTGCCCTGGCCAACGGGGGGAAGCGTATGCGCCCTTACCTGGTGCAGAGGATCGAGGACGCCGATGGCAAAGTTGTGGCGCGCTTTGGGCCAAAGGTTGTGCACCGCGTCGACGTCTCTGAGAAGACTCTCGAGACGGTCAAAAAAGCCATGAGAGAGGTAACCGGCGGTGAAGGTGGAACGGCA
>JBNATO010000136.1:0-6000 GCA_049701555.1 Thermacetogeniaceae bacterium
CATCTTTCCCGAACGCTCCAATCCATTATAACACACGAAAAGGCACAGCTTCTGTCGAAACGCAGCATACGCGCAAAAATAAAAACGGCCCTCGCCCATAGCCGGCAAGGGACCCCGCAACGCGGCCTCAATTCACTCCGGCATAAATCGCTCCAAACCCAGTCTTTTGAAATGAAACCGGTCGAAAGTGGCGACGGGTCAATTTGCAGCGGCGCCTACACAGGCTGGGCAGGTTCACCCCCAAGGTAGAGGATCAACAGGCAAGCGATGACCCAGAGGAGAACGGCCACCTGAAGCGGCAGATCATTCAAAAGCACATCCTCCGGGGAGCCCCCGCCGTTGGCGTGGTAGACCACGTAGAGGTAGCGGAAGAGGCCATAGAGGACAATGGGGATCGTCAGCATCATCAGCCTGCTGGTCGGCGCTAGGAAGGTGTAGAGAGAGTAAGAGAGCACAGTGGCCGATGTGGCGACAGCGACCATCTGGTCGATAAAGCCGAAGGAGTAGTGGTCGAGGGCAGGGCGGTGTTCCTGAGCGCCGCCCTCCAGCAGGTAGAGCTCGTGGCGCCGCTTCCCCAGAGCAAGGAAGAGGGAGAGGAAGAGGGTACAGAGGATCAGCCAAGGGGAGAGGCTCACCCCTGTCGCCGCAACGCCAGCCAGGACGCGCAGGATGAACCCGGCTGCCACGGAGAAGACGTCGAGGATCACCTGGTCCTTGAGCCATAGCGAATAGGCCATCATCAGGGCAGCGTAGGCCACTGCCACCAACCCCAGAAGCGGGCTTACGGCGAAGGAGCCAAAAACGCCGGCTGACAGCAGAGCGGCTCCATAGATGGCCGCGCTCCTCACGGGGATCCTCCCGGAGGCCACCGGCCTGCTGCACTTGACCGGGTGGTTCCGGTCGCGCTCCCTGTCCCAGATGTCATTGAGGGCGTAGACCCCTCCGCTCAACAGGCAGAACAGGGCAAAGGCAGCGGTCGTGGCACCAAGCAAAAGGGGGTCAAAGGCGCTCCGGGAAAAGACCAGGGCGGCGTAGACGAAGAAGTTCTTCACCCACTGCTTCGGCCTGGCGAGGCGTATGTAGTCCATGAGCATCTCCACAAACCAGCTCCCCTCTCTTATTTACTACATCTTATCACAGAGCCGCCCCCGGCTTAACCCCCTTCTGCAAAAGTAGCCGTCAACTCCGAGTGGAAATCTCTAGAGCCTTCCCAACCATTAGGCGCTTGGTTTACAGCTCCTCACTTTTCAAATCAGGAACTTTCCCATAACCAAAACGTGGGCTTCTGCATTCACGGATATCCAGCAAATAGAACACCTAAAGTTAAAATCTCCCCCCTTTTTCATTTTTGTTGCCCTTTCCATATTTTGTCTGGTTCTTCGTCTAGCAGAACATCATAACAAGACCAATGCGAAGAAAGCGGCTCGTCGTACATAAATTCAGGCAGTCGTTTATGTGCCTTGGCGTTGAAGGAACATTCAAGAGCAATAATCCTTCTTCCAATATCTACTATTTCTTTTGTTGTCCAATTAGTTCCCAACACCCCATTTACCGTATCTACCATTCCTTCAAGTCCAGAAGAATCATTCAGGATAGCAAAGAGAATAAAAAGGCAATACCCTGTAGCATCTAAAAAAGCAGTAATGGCTTGGTAATTTTTTGATAATTCAACCTTGTTTTCCGATGACAATAAAATGGCCTCGTTGCCAATACCAAAAACCTCAGTAACTACAGTGTAGCCCGCTGTATGGTCAGCAGCCATAGGAGAAGTCAAATAGGTTACACCCAAACCTTTTAACGCTCGTGGATCATAACCTGGCATTCCCATACCTTTCACTGCTGGCACTCGCGTTACTCCCAGAATTTTACTCGTCAAGGCAGCCCCGTTACCTAAAACACGACCTAAAGTTGTCCCCTGGACACATTCCTTTAGAAGCCTTATAGCTCCTTGGACATCTCCAAAGTTTATAAGACCTGCTTCCATAGCTAACCCTAAAGCAATGCCTGCCTCTATAGTGTCTAGTCCATTATCATTACACATCCATATCATTTCGGCTATAGCATCAATGTCATCTATACCACAGTTAACCCCTAAAGCCCACAATGATTCATAATGTAAGGATGAAACATGCTCAATTCCATTAGGCTTAGGCCAAATAACGCTGCACTTAATTATACATCCCCGATGACAAGAATGCCCTGTTTTTCCGCTACCATTCCTCTGTTTTATCGTTTCAGCTATAGCTTTAGCTGAGATCTTGTTGGCTCCTTCAAAACTACCTTTTCTAAAATTACACGTAGGTAATGCTCCAATTTCATTTAGCACGTCAACCAAAAATGTGAGACCATAGCTGTTAAGTATCCCACCAGGTTTGGTAAATCGATGCTTTTTTAAAGCTTCCACTAACTTCCTTTCTCCAGTTCTAAATAGATCCTGATCTACAATTTTTTTAAGCCTAGATGTGCCAGGATCCTCAACTATAATTGCTTTTAGCCCCTTTGTTCCCATTACCGCCCCCAAACCACCCCGACCAGCATAACGGCTGGGACGACCATCCTTATCACTAAAACATATCCCCGCTATACTCATACATCTTTCTCCTGCAGGCCCTATCGCAATAAAATTTGCTTTGCCATATTTCTTTCTTATGCTTTTAGCTAGTTCATATAGTCCCATTCCCTTAAGTTCTGCGGCTGGCTCAAGAATACCATTTCCTTTATTGGTTAACCTCAAAATCCATAGTTTATCTTTTTCTTTGGGTTGTCCTTCCACAATTATCCCTTTTATCCCCATTTTAGCGAGAGCTATAGCCACTGGAGATCCAACGTTCGACTCTCTTATTTCATCAGTAAGCGGGGACTTGCTTCCCACGGACATACGACCTGAACAGGGAGCCCTCGTACCAGTAACTATACCTGGCGCAAACACGAGCTTGTTGTTAGGACCTAAGGGGTGAGAAGTTGAAGGAATTTCTTCACAGACCAACTGAGAGGTCAGCCAGCGCCCGCCCATCTTTCGGTACTTCTCTGGTACTATTTCATAATTAACTTCAAGCTTGTTCATGTTTATACGAATAAACAGCTCTTCCATAGAGAATGCCTTGACCTCCGACAAAGAGTGTCTACAATTTGGGAGCGAATATTGATGGGAGCAGAAATTAAACTAAAAAATATAGCGCGGCTCTTGTCCTCAACCCAGTGCCGGGACTTGCATGTAACCGCAAATCTCTGTGTTAACCTTCAAAAGCCTTGTTTGCTCTCTGTCCTTAAACTTGCGGGTACACACAACCAAGGAGCCATTTATCTGGCCAAGCCTTTTTAGCTATTTATTTGAGCCGCTTCCTCAGCGTCTCCAGATTCTTTAATACCTCTTTATGGCCAACAAAGGCGTTGCCATTGTTAAAAAAAGAAAGGGCCTTTGCCTCTTCCCTATTTTTGCAAAGACATCTATTTGGAGACCTCGCACCATCCTTTCGTATTATTGCTACTGTTGTTGTAGGCAAGCGAGGTCTCCTTCTCTCTTCAACTTCAATTTAATGTAATACAATCAAACCATTTTTAAGAAGGGCCTCCACCTTGTTTACTTTCCAGCTCTTCAATGTGTGGTAGGATCATTTCCACATCGGAGTGAGGACGCGGTATTACATGGACAGCAATTAATTCACCTACTCTCTGGGCAGCTGCAGCTCCAGCATCAACGGCTGCTTTAACAGCTCCAACGTCACCTCGTACCATCACTGTAACAAGGCCTCCTCCTATAATCACTTTTCCAATCAAATGAACATCAGCAGCCTTTACCATCGCATCAGCTGCTTCAATTGCTGGAACTTCACCGCGCGTTTCAATCATTCCTAATGCTATCCGTTCTCTATTCATAAGAAACAGATCCCTCCCAAAATCCTATTTTAAGGAACTTTTCGTCTAAGATGTCACACTGCTTGTAAACAGAAGAATGTAGAGTCATTTACGGCTTCAACTTGACAACCAGCTTCCGCCTGATACCCATCACCAGCAGCTAAAAATACCCCACTAGGCAGCACCTTTATCTTGCCTGTCGCCACAAGAAATAGAGCATTATCTGGGCATTTCCATGTTTCTTCTCTTACAAGAGATATCAGACCAAGAGCACATTGTGTTCCTGAAGGTAAAGTCACTACCACTCCCTTTCCTCCTGTTGATCTAGCAAGAAGGTTTGCCCGATTAAGACATGGCTGATGTTTTCTGAGAATTGAAAGAACTTTTGAAACAACCTCTTCGCTTATAGGGTTGTCACCAAGCTTTTCTCTTGTTATTTCTTTGACTTTTGCAATTAAATCGTCATGTTGTTTAACTGCCCCAACTAACTCATCCTCATTCTTATGGCTTTTAGACCCTGAATCTTCGTTGGACTCATCCTCATTGGATTCTGAATCTAAGCTACACTCATCTGGGGCAATCTCTTCTTCACATTTTTTTTCCTCTTTTACCTCTGTGTCTCTTTTCGCCTCTTTCGTTGAAATCACAAAACTGACCCCGCTCTCTCGAGCTAAATCGCGCGCCGCAGGAGTTATAATTGTGTCTTTTCCTATGACTATCCGCTTTGTTCCCTTAGACAAAAGATCTCGAAGTCTCATTTCAGTAATAACCTCCAAAAATCTCCCCTCCTTTCGCAAACTTTATTAATAACTTTTTTGCAAGTACTTATATATTGCTCACGAGAAAAGCAACCGCTTTAAAAAACACTACGCTTAATTTCTAGTGCAGGTCCCGGAATAACAACATCTTTTACTAACAGTCCTCTTTGCCCTGCAACATCTGCCCCAGCTCTTACTGCAGATTCCACTGCTGCAACATCTCCTGTGACTACTACGAAAGATTTTCCTCCAACGCCTATCGCTAACCTAATCTCTACAGGAGTTACTTCTGCAGCCTTTACCGCGGCATCCGCTGCTTCTATCAGTGAAGCTACACTAAAAGTCTCTATGACACCCAAAGCATCTATCTCCTCACATTCTATTTGTCCATATAACCCTTTAAGAACAAGTGGATGAATGTTAGGAATTACAAACACATCTATTACGGTTTCGCCTCCACATGTTACCCCAGCATCTACTGCTGCCTTCACTGCAGCAACATCTCCCTCAACCAAGGCAATATATTTACCTGGACAGATAGGGCGAGCTAAAACTAGCTCGACTCGGCCAGCTTTCACCATTGCATCGGCTCCCTCAATTCCTTTAGCTATACTCTGAAACTCTACAAGCCCAATTGCTGTAATCATCCTTTGCGTTACACCTCCTTCTAAGAACAGAAATTTATGTATATTTTTTGAAATTTTTTAATTACCACAATACTTAACTTGAATAATGTTTATTTCTTTTCTCGACTAATTACGATCATTTCAGATGTTACCTCCGTTACTACACCATCAATTGAGGCGTGTAGCAATGCTCCAATTCCTTCAACCACTTCGCCAACTACATCTCCCTTTTTTACCTGATCTCCTGGCTTTACCTTAGGAATAGCTGGATTTCCGACATGCTGCTTGAGGAGTAGCCGTACTTCTTGCACACTTATATCAAACTTTTTAAACGCGGCATGTTGGTCATAATCTTTTATTCCTAATCGACGAACAATGACCTTTAGCGGTACGAGCCTCTGAGCCCGATTTGGCCGCGCCTTCCATGTACCATCCGGACTTTCATATCGTAGCCCTCGCTGCGCAAGTTCATTTTTTAACCATCGATTCACGTGCATAGGAGACAGCCCCATCGGACAAGATATTAAAGAACATACTCCACACTCGCAGCAAAGATAGGCTTTCCTAAATATATCAAGAGTAAGATCGCCTATGCCGTAAGCAAATGCTCTCATAATCCGGTGCGGCTCTAACGGATGACCCAGTAAGTATCGGGGGCACATCTCAGTACAGTATGCACACTGCACGCAAAACCTTTTTGCAAGACGCAATACGTCCTCAACCGCTATGTTATGACGTTTGCTTACGGGGAGGTTAAGAGG
>JBNATO010000137.1:0-303 GCA_049701555.1 Thermacetogeniaceae bacterium
TGATCCATACTATCTCTTCGATTCTCCTGGTGCCTACGCTTCTGGTGCTCCTGCTGTTTGTCGCCATCACAGCGGTTGAGCTAGGGGGGTTGGTTGCAGAGATTCTTCTCGAGCGCCGCCGCATGAGGATTAATGTTCCAGAATTGTTGGATGCTTTTCAGGGGAAGGACGCTGAAGGCATCAGAGACGTGATCGCCAAGAGCCGGTTATTGCGGAGCCATAAGATCATCCTCAGCGAGTTAACCAGGCATAGCCAGTTGCCCGCTAATTCGTTGCAGGCGTTGGCCCGACGGCTGCTCAGCG
>JBNATO010000137.1:313-5896 GCA_049701555.1 Thermacetogeniaceae bacterium
GCTCAGCGAGATCGAGTCCTACTATGCGCGGGTGACGATCGTAACCGACATAGTGGCGCGCTTGGGGCCGATGTTTGGGCTGATGGCTACTCTGATCCCATTGGGGCCGGGGCTGATCGCTCTCAGCCAGGGCGATACCAGGACGCTTGCGGAATCCCTTTTGACTGCTTTTGATGCCACTGTCACGGGGTTAGCTGCCGCCGGCGTCTGCTATGCGATCTCCCGGTTGCGCAAGCGCTGGTATGAGGATTACCTTACTTCATTAGAGGCCTTGATGGATGCCATACTGGAGGTGTTAGTAGGTGGACAGCAGGCTGAGGAGAAAAAGGTTCTCAACGGGTGATGAAGATGTAAATCCCCTCGAAGGGGCCATCAATATCGTAGATGCCATGCTGGTGTTTGCCTGTGGTTTGATGCTCGCTCTTGCTATTTACTGGAATATCAGCCTGACCCCGGGAGGTAAGCGCCTTGATGTGAAGAAGGGGCGTGAGGTCACGCAGTTGCCGCAGATCCGGCATGACCTGATCGAGACCAAGAATAGGGGTAAGCTCTACGAAAAGGTTGGCACGGTCTACAGAGATCCGGCGACGGGCAAGCTGTTTATGATCACGCCGGAAGAGTGATGCCTTGCTCATGGCTTCAAAGGCTGTGACAAGCGCAGGGAAGCCCTTCCGAAAGTTAAGTTTTACCTGACATGCAGGCTTCGTGCCTCCATGCCAGGTGGAAAGGGGGGCTTATTCCTCTTCGAGGATGATCTTGTGGTCTACCAAGGCGAGCTCCTTGATGCGCGCCTTTAGGAACTTGCGCTGGCCGAAGATGTTCTCCATCATCACGCCGTCTTCCTGGGGGACGACGCGGTCCACACTCTGGAGCACCAGCTCTTCTCTATCGCCTCTGCGCAGGTAGGCGTTGGCTTCACACATTTTTCTTTTTTTCCTCCTTCTCTTCCAGGATCTCTTTCAGCCTTTGGACAAGCTTTTCCACGAGGTGAGGGAGGGGCTCCTCTACCACTCCCACCACTTCTACGTTTGAAAGGCTGAGGGGGAGCAGGATCTTGCGGGCCTTGCTGCTGGCTATCGCCTCGCTCATCTTCGGAGTCAGTTCGCCGCGCATGGAATGGGCGAGGATGATCCCGAGCGGCCCCACGATCACGTCGCAGTCATCCACGTTTCTGATAACCGCATTCTCTCCGCTGGCTCCTTCATTGGCGCCGGCGCGGAGCATCAGCGAGGTAGCGACTGCGTTTGTCCCAAGAGCTATGATCTCCACATCGGTTGGGAGTGTTTTTCTGATCTGCTCGGTGATCACCCTCCCGATTCCCCCTCCTTGACCGTCCACAACTGCGATCTTCATTCCGGTGCGATCACCCCTCTCAAAAGGCTACCAGTGGTGCCTAAAAAACAAAAACCACGAGATCCCCCACTTCTGTGGGCCAGGAACCTCCGTGGTTCCGATTTAAAAAATTCTTTATCAAAACAAAAATTCCTGCAGGGCGTTTATAAATTTTTTAATACACCGTTAACAAGGCACAACCGCAAAAGCCTCTTGCGCAAGAGGGGGCCGTTTGCAGCTCCCAACCTTCTGTGCCGGCCTGGCGATACCGACTTGGGCTGGGGGAATTACATGCTTTCGAAGGCAGTCTCCACTGTTTTAAGGACGAGTTCTGCATCCCTGATTGCCAATTCTGCGTCCTCCAGGCTATATTCTTCGGTTGGAATAAAATCCTCAGCTCCGTAAAAGCTCAACTCTCTTTCTTTCCGCAAGCGCTTGGAGATCTTTTTGATCTCTTCAAGGCGCTCCTGTAGAACCTCAGGTAGGAGATGGCGGTGTCTTTCCAGGACACGCCCCACGTCGTGAATTTTAGGGGCTTCCACGCCAACGCTGCGTAAGACTGCCTTCAGCAGGAGTTCCACCAGTTCCTGGGCTTCCCGAACGACGTCGGAATAGGCAGCATGCTCTTTATAAAAGTTTAGTGCCTGGAAGCGAACACGGGCTTTCTCCAGGTAAGAAAGTGCCAGCTTATCCTTCATCAAAGGTCAATACCCCCCGGAAAACCGATCTTTTCCAGACTCCACTCCCAGCTGTTGCTGCAGTTTGTCCTGCTCGCCTGGGAACTTTCCAAAAGCCTTTTGGTTGAATCGATGATGCGAGCGATTAAGCCCTCGGGGTCGTAAATTATTAAGTGATGCTTCACAAGGTCATAATATATCGGCTGCAACTTCAGCGCCTCTTTCCTAGTCAGGATGTAGGGGGAAAGTTCACAGAGGATTTCCTCTTCTTCGTACAGTTCTTGGGCCAGAGCTTCATACTTCATCTCAATCTCTTCAACGAATTCTTTAAGGCGGCGGCTGAGGCTTGGGGCTTCTTCTAGGATGATCAAGATGTCCAGGTCAGAGTTCAGGCGATTCTCTCCGCGGGCATAGGAACCGAAGATCGCCAGTCCGACCAGGGAGGTGTCATAGTGGGAAATGATCTCCTTGAGCACCATGGCAATATAGTGCCTGTGGCGCGGAGAAAAGGTCTTCAGCCGCGAAAGTATGCCTTCAGGGGAGGACAAAACATTTCCACCTCTCGATTGCCAGATCGATTGCCAGAGATTTTTGCTCAAGAAAAATGTACCACTGTTTCTGAAGTAGAACAAGCAAAAAGCTAATGCTTTTAGAAATAGAACGGCTTTGTTAAAATAAAAAGCGGCATATGCCATAAAATGCTTATTCTGGCTCTGGGTGATCGGATTTGGAACATGTAAAGGTAAAGGTCACCGTTCTCTGCGAAAACACTGTCGGCATGGCAGCCGGGCTGCTCGGGGAGTGGGGCCTGGCGCTCCTTTTGGAGATCGGTGAAAGAAAGATATTGTTCGATACAGGGGAGCAGGGCTCTGTTATCAGCAACGCAGCGGCGCTGGGAGTGGATCTTGGCACAGTGGATCTGCTTGTCATGAGCCACGGCCACTACGACCACGCCGGCGGGATGCGAGCCTTCTTGCGCCGGCGCGGGAGGCTCCCGGTTTACCTCCACCCGGATTTTTTTCTTAACCGTTATTCCTCCAGGCCCAGCCGGCGATATATTGGAGTTCCTTACAGGCCGGAGGAACTGACGAGCCTGGGGGCTGATTTTGTCTTTTCCCGCGAGCCTTTGGAGATCCTTCCAGGCGTCTGGTTCAGCGGTGAGGTGCCGCGGCTCACAAGTTTCGAGAAGGGAGACGACGCCCTCTTTTATTCCGAGGAAGGAAGAGATGTCCCTGACCCGGTGCGCGATGATGCGAGCCTTTACTGCCTGACACCGGAAGGGATCCTGGTCGTCACTGGCTGCGCTCACGCCGGCATCGTCAACATCGTCGAGCATGCCCGCAGGGTGACGGGAGTCGATCGGGTCTACGGGATCATCGGGGGCACCCATCTGGGGCCTGTCTCTAAGGCTCAGCAGGATGCAACCCTTGGCTACCTGAGGGGATTGGATTTGAAGTTCCTAGCAGCCAATCACTGCACCGGGCTCCCGATGATCGCCAGGATGTCTTTGGCTTTCGGCGATGTGTTTCATTTTGCCCCTGCCGGGGCTGCCTTCAGCCTCCCCCTGGCGATGACACCTTAGGGTGAAGGGATAAGGAACGGCATGCAGGCAGAGAAGCTGGTTCCTAGCCCGGTTTTTCTGGATAATAAATTGTCTGTATCGGGAGTTGATAAATGATGTCCAATCCGAAAATAATCGAACATGCCCGGAACCCGCGCAACTGGGGAGAACTCGAGGATGCCAACGGGGTTCTGATCAGCGTCCGGGAGTGTGGAGACATCATCATGTTTTTTGTCAGGATCGATGGAGACCGCCTGGAAAAGGTGAGGTTTATGGTTCAGGGGTGCCAAAACCTGATCGCCTGCTGCAGCGTTGTCTCCATGCTCGCCGAGGGGAAACCGGTGTGGGATGCCATGCAGATCACGCCTGAGGATGTGGAGAGGGCTCTGGGAGGTCTCCCCCCAGAGGAGAAGCACGCTGCTGAGGACGCCGTCAATGCCCTCTACGCTGCCATCCAGGACTATCTCTCTAAGCGCCGGGAGGCAGGGGCCTCGCTCTGCAGGGGGATGAGCGGCGAGGGCTGGAGGGCGCTTTACATCCAGGCGCAAAAAGGTGAGGAGCCCTTGCCCAACCTTATTCGGAGCCGGGAGAGGGCCCAAAAAAATCGTAAGGAGTGAGAAGGAGTTTTCGTGGCGGCAGAGAATAATAGAACTTTGGGAGATAGGATGGCTGGAGCCATCCAAATGAGAGTATCGGTGTAAAGGAAAAATTATTATAAAATGGATAATCTGAGACCACGGAGGTCTTTTTCCCTGCAGGAGCAGGGTGCCACGTGGTTTTTTATTTTCACAGCAAAAATTTACTAGAGGAGGATGGTGTGATGCGCAAGAAGAGGGTTTGGCTGGCGATACTGGTTTTGGGGGCTCTGCTCCTGTTCGCAGCTGGATGCGGCCAGAAGCAGGCTGAAAAATTCACTGTTGCTACAGGCTCCACACTTATCGCCGACATCGTGCGAGCCGTCGGTGGGGAGAAGGTCGATGTCAGCAACATCGTGCCTCCTGGCACATGCCCCGGGCACTTTGACCTGAAACCTGATGATGTCAGGAAGCTGGCCAGCGCTAAGCTTTTGCTCTACCACGACTGGCAGGGGAATACCTTCAACAAGAGCGTGTTGGCTTCAGCTGGCAACAAGGAGCTAGTAGCTGTCCCGGTGGCCGTTGCTGGGAACTGGATGGCTCCTCCCGTCCAGAAGGAGGCGATCAAGCGGATCGCTCAGATCTTGGGCGAGAAGGACGCTGCCAACAAGGCCTATTACGAGGAGAACGCTGAGCGCCTGATGGCAACGGTCACAGACGAGGAGCGGAAGCTCAAGGAGCGCCTTCAGTCGGCAAAGGTCGCCGGCAGGAAGGTGATCTGCGCCGAGATGCAGGCAGGCTTCCTGAAGTGGGCGGGGTTTGATGTCGTTGCCACTTACGGCCGTCCGGAGGACCTCACGCCCAAAAAGCTCCAGGAGCTGATCGAGAAGGGTAAGGCACAAGGTGTAGGCCTTATCGTGGACAATCTGCAGAGCGGCCCTGATGCCGGCAAAGGATTGGCTGAGGAGCTGGGCGCTGCGCGCGTCACCCTTTCCAACTTCCCTGGAGGATTTGCCGGCACCGAGACCTGGAAGGCTGCTGTGGAGAAGAATGTTGACCTGTTGCTGAGCGCCCTCAAGGGGAAGTGATGCGGGAGGAGGCGGTAGAGGTGGCAGTCGCAGCGGGGATGAGGGCGGTCGCGGCGAAAAACGCCGTGGCTGAGAAGGTTATCGAAATCGAAGACGCAGTTGTCTCCTACCGCGAGGATGTAGCCCTGCGGGGCGTCTCCCTCTCTGTCTCAAGAGGCTCTGTCGTGGGTATTGTTGGGCCGAACGGGGCTGGAAAGACCACCTTGCTGACGCTTATAAACGGCCTTGGCAGGATCGTTCAGGGCAAGGTGCGGGTGTTGGGGTATCCACTGGATAGGGGGTGTCCGGCGAGCCTGCGGGCGCGGATCGGGTATGTGCCGCAGATCCAGAACATCGACCCGCGCATGCCT
>JBNATO010000138.1:0-5846 GCA_049701555.1 Thermacetogeniaceae bacterium
GACCGTCAAGGATCGCCTCAATGACGCTCGTTTCAATTCCTCATAGGTAGGCTGGGAACTACTTCACAAGTAGGGCAGCTACAGTGCCCAGCATGGGTTTCAATTCCTCATAGGTAGGCTGGGAACATAATACTCTTCCGCGAGGAGATTGTCCGGCTGGCGTTTCAATTCCTCATAGGTAGGCTGGGAACGAAATCTGCCACCTTCTGAGAGACCACGCTGCTAGAAGTTTCAATTCCTCATAGGTAGGCTGGGAACCAAGAAGCGATAGAACTTACGGCTGCTCGTATTGAAGTTTCAATTCCTCATAGGTAGGCTGGGAACCTGTGGTGCAGGCCGCCGTAGAGCAGAAGCAGGGAGGTTTCAATTCCTCATAGGTAGGCTGGGAACGCGTTAGCAAAACGAAGTATGTTACTTACTAAATCTGTTTCAATTCCTCATAGGTAGGCTGGGAACGGATGGATGGGCTATCTATCTTGATACATATAGAAAGTTTCAATTCCTCATAGGTAGGCTGGGAACTCATAAGGGGGTAATGCATTTGGGCTTCGAGTTTGTGCCGTTTCAATTCCTCATAGGTAGGCTGGGAACTAGAGAGGAGGAAGGCAATTGAAGCCGCTCGATTGTGTTTCAATTCCTCATAGGTAGGCTGGGAACTCCGCTATCCTATCAGGAATAACTATATCTATATTGGTTTCAATTCCTCATAGGTAGGCTGGGAACGGTATTGGCATTAATAACATTGGTCTGCACTGTTGGTGTTTCAATTCCTCATAGGTAGGCTGGGAACTTCTGTCGTTATCTTATTATGCTTATCGGCACGCGTGTTTCAATTCCTCATAGGTAGGCTGGGAACTTGCGATAGCGCAAGCTATTTCTGATGTTGTGGTAGGGTTTCAATTCCTCATAGGTAGGCTGGGAACTAGCAAAAGCATCATCCATCACCTTATACATATATCCGTTTCAATTCCTCATAGGTAGGCTGGGAACCCCAACATCAGGAGGATTTGCCGCACTTGTAACACCGTTTCAATTCCTCATAGGTAGGCTGGGAACTTGGCGGGTTTATTATCCGTTACGGACAAAGTTTAAGTTTCAATTCCTCATAGGTAGGCTGGGAACGGGGAAATAAGGAGCGATTTTTAAAGGCGTTGCAAGAGTTTCAATTCCTCATAGGTAGGCTGGGAACCCATTTTGGGCGCATCATTAAGGCATTTTCCTGCAGTGCAGACTCTGCTACTTTCTACCATTACGATTTCCTTAAAGCCAACTTTCCCAGTTTCGATAAGAATTTTACCACAAAAAAGAGTTGTCGTCGATCTCCAGGTTTTTTTGCACTATTCGACATCGACGACAACTTTTCCTGCTCATTTATTTAGAATTTCCGACTTGTGGCGGGACGACCCAGGCCTCGAAGCCGGCTGCCCGAAGCCTTTCGGCTAAAGCCTCGGCCTTCTCTCTGCTGGCGAAGGCACCGGCTTGGACGCGCCAGAGACCTGAGGGCGGCTGCGCCGGCTGGGTGGGCGTCCCACCTCCCTGGGAGGGCGGGGATGCAGCCTTTTCCCCTGACGCCAGGCGCTCAGCCAGCTCCCGCCGCACCTTCTCCATGTCCAGGTATCTGCCTGGGCAGTCGGTGGCCGCGCCCCTCACCTCGCGGTGGCCGAGGACGCGGTCCGGCTGGATGCCGAAGCGACTGCAGAGGTCGACCAGCAGCTGCAACAAAGACTCAGCCTGCCCGGGCAGGGGTGGATGGCTCTCCAGATTGCCAATCACCGCCACTCCGATCCCCTTGTAGTTCATCCCGTCAGCCCGGCAGTGGGCGCCAGGCAGGTCGAGGCTCCTGCCGGGGGCAACCTTTCCGTCCCGCTCGATCACAAAGTTGTAGCCGATGTCGCGCCACCCTAAAGAGAGGTGGTAGCGGCGCACCTGCTCCGCATCCCTCTCCTCCGCCCCAGTGTGGTGGACGATCACGTAAGACCAATCTGGCACAAGAGTCACTCCCCGAAAACCATCTTGCGGGCTTCCTCGTAGTCTGCCCCGTTCTGCCTGGCCACCACGATCGTGAGGACAGTCACCGACTTCTGGAACTCCTTCAGGATGGGCTCCAGCCTGACCAGCAGGTAGCCGGCGACGACCATCGGAAAGCCGTAGTTGGCGATGAGCTTGAAGATCTCCTCCACTGCTTCACCCCCTCCCTGCGTCCTCAAGATGAAAAAGGGATGGGCACTGCCCACCCCACACTGCTTCCGCCGCACACGCGCCCAAAGGGCTCCGGAAACGGTTATGAGACCGAGATGAGGTCGGTCGTCTCCCTGGTGACGATGCGGGCGCTGAGAATCCCGGCGATGCCCCCGGTCCCGGAGGTGAAGATATTCTTGGCCGCAATCGTGCTCATGGCGGCTCTCACCTCTTCTGCGGTAAGGTCCGGGCGCGGGTCGGGCACGGAGAGCCGCAGACGGCCTCCCCCGGCTGTCGTGAATATCAGCTCCAGAGTCTTGGTGATCACTCTTGGCTCACCTCCTTATCTTCGCTCTTTTAAAGGTTCTGAACTGTGCTGTTAGACCTCTACGAGTTCGAGGTCGTTGACCCGGCCGATGGAGCTGACCGGGTTCGACTGCAGACCGGCGATGGCCTCCCCGACTTCGTGGACGTCGGCGTCAGCGGCCTCAGGCCTGACGTTCCGGTAAGAGCGGGTGGCCAGCGTCGGGTTCCCCTGGGCGTCGGTGCCGGTCTGCACGGTGATCCTCAGGGTTGACCCAACCAGGACGGAGTTCACTGCCATCAGCTTCACCTCCCTTGATGTAGTGCTCCCGGGGCCTCATGGAGGGCGGCGACCGGCAAGCACCGCCCCCGCACAAGATGCCCCGAAAAAGAGAAAAAACCGGCAGATTTTTCTGCCGGTTATTCTGACTCCAGTGTAGATTTGGGAATCCCCCCTGTCAAGCCCTTTCGCTAAATTTCCACTCAGCCACAACGCACCCCTCTGGAGCCGCTTCTTCGCCATCACCTTCGTCCACCAGCAGGTCTTCGACCCCTCCTCCATCCCCCTCCGCTGCGCTCCGCCCCGCCTGCCTCTGGCCCTTTGCGCCCTCGCCCCGCCAGGTCATGCTCTCCAGGTGGTCAAAGAGGGAGACCTGGGTGGGGGTGAGCACGACGTTCACCACCTCGTTCGGCCGGAACTGCCTGAGCTCGCAGAGGTTCTCGTCGGTCAGGGCGACGTCCCCCAAGGTGATCTGCAGTGACTGAGCGAACTGGTCCTTGAGCACCCGGTTGACTATCTCGATCTTGCGCACCCGCGCCTGGAAGTCGGCCTTGCGCATTAAAACACCTCCTCACAGCCCATATCCTCAGCACTTCAGCAAAAACACAGTCAGAAAAACGCCGGCCCCTGCAGACGCCCAACTTCCACCTCCACCCGCTCCTCACCGGGCCGGCAGCAGTACCACCACCGCATCATCCACGAGGCCCTCAACCACGCCGTGAAGTGGCAGATGATTCCCCGCAACGTCGCCGAAGCCGTCCAGGCTCTAAAGCCAAAGAGGCCGGAAATTAAGGTCCCGCCTCTGGAGGATGTGGAGCGCCTCCTCGAAGCCGCCAAAAACAGCAGAGACTATGCAGCCATCTGTACCGCCATCTTTACAGGCATGCGCCTAGGAGAGCTCATGGAGCTAAAATGGGAAGACATCGACCTGAACGCCGGGACCATCGCCGTGCGCTGCACCCTTCAGCGCCCTCTCAACGTCGGCTTAATCTTCACCGACCCCAAGTCGCAGAAGAGCCGCCGCCAGATGGTGATTCCTCCTGCCCTCATTGGCATCCTCAGGGAGCACCGCAAAGCCCAAAAGATCCCAAATTCCACTACGGACCAGCTTATTAGGATCATGACCTGGTCTTCCCGCGCCCGGACGGGAGCCCGGAAGATCCGGCGAACCTAAAACTATCCCCAATCGGGCTTGAAAAAATTCTGGAAAAATTAAGCAACCCCGCAAATCCTTGCGGGGCTTGGATTTCCTGGTGCCGAAGGTGGGAGTCGAACCCACACGGGGGGTGAACCCCAGCGGATTTTGAGTCTTTCCTTTGTCGTTTAACCCCATTTAGCCCAGTTTAAAAAATCCCGTAAAATCAAGCATTTTCGGCATTTCCTTTGGCAGATTTTCCCTGTTCGTTTAACCTTTTTTGAGGATTTTTTATCCTTATTGCATTACGAATTGCATTACTGCAAAGCACTAGACCCACTCTGTGTTAACTCTAAAACTCATCAGGTTTAGCTGCCACTTTCCCTGAATAGGCTGGCATAATCAATCTTCCCTTCAAGGAGCCGGTTTATAGACCCAATGGCATCACGACAGAAAAGCCTGTAATTTTTGTACTCCCATTGAGGATATTCTTCATTCCATTTCTTCATTAGTTGCCCCCACGTTAAACCTTCCTTGCGTTCTGCGGTGAATTCTGCCAACTTTAAATTCTTCCCTGATAGCGGCTTGTGGTGATAGCTGCCCATTACTCTCCGGCGTATCTTGGTGTATTCTTTTGCTAACTCCTGTGGTGTTGTCCGAGCATCGAGGTTTAAGGTAACCCAACAAGGCGTTCCATTACTCGAAAAAGAAATTTTGTAACGTACCTTCGGAAGAAACGGCACTCTCCCTGTTAGGATAAAGGCAACTGCTTCGGCTTCCTTCCATACAGTGCAGTGGTATGTTACTATATCCACGGCAACAGCTTTAAGCCTGCCCAAAATACCATCAACGTTAATCGGTACTTGTTTTAACCCCCCATTTCTAGACGGATAAAACAAATAAACATGCTCAACCCCAATCACATCTTCCTCATCAAAAACCGGCGTTATCTTCAACGGCCACCAACTTTTTTCATCTATTGACACGGCAATGTCTTTAGCCCGTATTTTTAAAAACCTGGTAGGCGTGCCATCTTGTTTTCTTTTTTCCTCAATCCAGGCTTCCATTTCCTCTGGCTGGAGTAGTTTTCCTTTTAAGACCTCACGGCGAAACTTTTTTATATGTGGAATCTGAGCAACTTTGTAAGCAACAGCTTTTGAAAAGGCAATATCTTCTTCCCTGATTGATATATCAGCCCCTTTTTCTTTTGGAAAACCACTTTTGGGAAGCAAAATTCGCTCTGCCTCATATATATTAGCTCCTATCTTCACTCCCGCCTTGACATATTTCTCAATCGCCAGGTAATCATCGACTAAATCCTTAAAAAGATAATCTCCTTCTATGACCCCATCTACAAACCCATCAGCCACAAACATATCCCACACTTCTTCGCTTATTATAGGCCTTCCTATTTTCTTCTCAATTGCCATCCTGACTTCTTCTCTTAAGCGGAATTTTGGCATGTCTCAACATTCCCTTCCATAAATATTGATACCTTATACTGATTTTAGCAGATGAGACAAAACAAAACAAGGCAGGGAGGCGTTAAAAAAATGTCTCGAAAGCCAGAGATGGAAAAAGCTGTTTACTCCATCCCAGAGGTAGCATCCCTGTTAGATGTTAACCTCACACGAGCTTACGAGCTTGCCAGGCAGAGAGGTTTTCCAGCGATTCGGATTGGAAGGCGGATTGTTGTTCCACGAGCGGCTTTTTGGAAGTGGCTTGACACTCAATCTTGTGGAATCTCGGAAGGCCAGGAGTGAAGCGGCGTTGAGAGGACAGAATGCAGTTTTAATGCAACAAAAAAACCCGCTGGCTCGGCAGAGCGGGAATAAAAGCGGCTCTACCAATATTTTCGAGGATGTTTTTGCGAAAGTCAAGGCCTCCGTGTCGCTGGTCCGTGTCAAGACTTAGTAGGCAACTTTACACTTAAGAGACCTCGACACAATA
>JBNATO010000139.1:0-5754 GCA_049701555.1 Thermacetogeniaceae bacterium
CCCCAGAACAGCAGCCCGGGCTGCGCGAGCTGCGGTGAGAATGGGTGTTCGGATGTTCAACGTTCACGTCGCTGGTGGAAAAGGGATGCTAAAGGCTGTAGTAGATGCTGCAAGGGAAGAGGCTGGTGGCGGAGATTTCCCTAAAATACTTGGAGTAACGGTTCTAACAAGCCTTGGAGCAGAAGAGCTGAGGGCAGAAATAGGGATTCAGCGCTCCCCGCTCGAACAGGTGCTTTTTTGGGCGGGAATCGCAAAGGAGTGTGGGCTTTCCGGGGTTGTGGCTTCACCCCAAGAAGCCCCTGGCATACGCTCCCTTTGCGGCAAAGATTTTTTGATTGTGACTCCGGGCATTCGGCCAGCAGGCTCTGTTCCGGATGACCAGGTCAGGATCAGCACGCCTGTTGCGGCTTTGAAAGCAGGGGCAGACTACATTGTCGTCGGTCGCCCCATCGTCAAAGCCCCAGACCCTGTGCGGGCTGTCTGGGAGATCATCAAAGAGATGGAGGATGCTGAGCAATGAACGAACAGGATATCCTAAAAATATTTCATGTATGCGGCGCTTTGTTGGAAGGGCATTTTTTGCTGACATCAGGGCTTCATAGCAACCGCTATATCCAGTGTGCTAAGGTTCTTCAGTATCCTGAGAAGGCTGCCTTGCTTGGAACCGAGCTGGCCGCATTTTTCCGTGATCTGGACGTAGACGTGGTTGTTGGACCGGCTCTTGGGGGCATTTTAGTCGCTCATGAAGTGGCGCGCGCCCTCCGGACTAGGGCGATTTTTGCCGAGCGGGAGAACGGTGTTATGACTCTGCGCCGAGGTTTTGTTGTGGAGAGAGGAGAGAGAGCGCTGGTTGTGGAGGATGTTGTCACAACGGGGGGCTCTACCCGGGAGGTCATCAAATTGGTGGAAGATAGCGGAGCTGAAGTGGTAGGTGTCGGGGCGTTGGTGGATCGTCATACTGGAGCCCTTGATTTCGGGGTCCCTTTTCATGCCCTTTTGCGTTTGGAGATCGCCACATACCATCCTGAAAACTGCCCCCTTTGTGGGGAGGGCATCCCTTTGGTAAAACCGGGGAGCCGGCAGTTTAACAAGCAAACTAGTTAGTCTCCAGGGCTTCAGCAGGGGGCTTGGGCTTGACCATAATGGTTTTATGATTTCTGTAGATTACGAATCCCGGCCGCGCTCCGGGTGGTTTGGTTACATACTTCCGTTTTGTGTAGTCGACTGCCGCCTTTGAAGAGTGGCGTGCCTCGCTAAAGTAGGCGGCGAGTTGAGCCGCCTCTTCAAGGGTGGTTTCAGGAATCTCGCCATCTGGCGGGGCTTTTACGATCACGTGGGCTCCTGCTGCATCTTTCACATGAAGCCAGAGGTCGTTATCCTTTGCTAAACGCATTGTCAGATAGTCATTTTGTTTGTTGTTTTTCCCGATGAATATCTCTAGGCCGTCGCGCGAGATCAGCCTTAGAATTTGCCGCGAGCTCTTCTTCTCTTTTAGGCTTCCTCTGGCTCCATTTCTTGTTTTTATGTAACCCGTTTCCTCCAGTTCAGATTTTATCTCTTCTAGGTCTGAAAGGGTCTCTGAGTTCTCGAGCGCTGTTTTAACGCTTGTGAGGTAAATGAGTTCTTCTCTTGTTAGTTCGATCTGATTTCTTATTAGTTTCAACGAGTCCCTTGCCTTGTTGTACTTTTTAAACAGCTTTTGAGCGTTTTGGGTTGGTGAAAGGGATGGGTCGAGTTCGATACGAATTAAAGGCGTGTCTGGTTCATAAAGATTAGGAACAAGCACTTCTTTTTGCCCTGGCTTGACCAGGTGAAGGTGTGCCAGGAGCATTTCTCCTTGGATTCGATAGGCATCAGCCTGTTTTGCTTCCGCTTCTGCTTCCTCCTGAAGATGGAGTTTTTTAGTACAACGGTCTATTTCTCGCTTGATCACACTTTGCAGGTTGTTCTGGAGTTGTTGGAATCTGAGGATGGCGCTGCGCTCAGCATAAAACTCATCCAGCATCTGGTTGATCGTGTCGCACTTCTTTGTGTTGAGCCCCTGGTAGCGGGTTAGCTCTACAGGTGCATAGCAGATGGGACGTTTTCCATCGTAGATGATCGTGGGTGTTGTGTTGCCTTCAAAGAGAAGCGGAAAAAGGATGCCTTGCAAAGAATTCCAAAGGCTTCGCAGCTCGTATTCACCGCAGTACTCGAGGCGAAGCTGGGGGTCCAGGTTTGCTCGATAGATCGCTTCATTCACCAGTTCTTTGCCAATACCAGCTATCCTCCGGAAAACAGCATCCTCGAGAGCCTGTTCGAGAGGTTCTTCGAGGATAATCTTAAGGAACTTTTCCAAACTCAGTTCAGCTGGATGCTCCTTTTTTTGACTGGGAGGGGGGAGATAAGGCCGTCCTGGCAGAACTTCACGGTACCTGCTCAATGTGTGAGAGTAACGCTTGATACCGTCTATTATGGTCCCAGACAGAGGGTCGATGAGGATAATGTTGCTGTGCTTCCCCATGATCTCGCTGATCAGGATGACTTCTCTGAACTCTCCGCTTTCGTCGATCCGGGAGAAGGTTAGATGAACGACTCTGTCGAGATCAATCTGGTCGATGCGCAACAGACGGCTGCCTTCCAGAAATTTCCTGAGTATTAGGCAAAACTGCGGAGGGACAGGAGGATTAGTTTTTTCCTGACTTGTAAGATGTATTCTTGCGCTATCTGCTTGGGCTGATAAAAGCAAACGATAATTTTTGCCCGAACTGCGAATGTTCAGGATTATTTCGTGGTCTTCTGGATGGTGAACGCGCTCTACTCTTCCGTTGATCAACGGTTGGAGTTCTTTGATGAGAAGATGAATGGTGATCCCATCCGGTGACACGTTGATTCTCCCCCGTTGCTCCAGTCCAGGTTAGCAGTTCATTAAAGATTTAGCTTTCCGAAGATTTCCCGGCTTGCTTTGACTGCTGCGCTGTCCTCTGGAAGCTCCATCAAAGGCTTACCTTTGAGATCGTATTCTGCAACAAGGGGATCGTTTGGGATGATCCCCAACAGCTCGAGACCTGTGGCCTTGATCTCATCCATCAGTTCAGAGGCATCGCTCGTCTTAGTGACGATGATATACGCTTCCCCTATTTCAATTTTCAGCGACTTGGCAAGCTCATAGATCTTTCCGACTGTGCGAACTCCCTTGGCTGTAGGGTCGGAGATCAGCAGGAGGATATCTACATCTTCGATTGTTTGCCGGCTGATATGTTCCATTCCTGCCTCATTGTCGATGACCATGTAATCGTAGTTGTTGTCCAGAACCTCCATGTGTTTTTTCAGCAGTTCTGTGGGAAAGCAATAGCAGCCCGGGCCCGGAGGCCCCCCCATCACCAACAGATCGAAGTATTGAGTTTCTGTTAGAGATTGATGCAGTTTTAGCTCGAGGTAAGTCTGCTTTGTCATACCTGGTGGAACGTTGTTTTTTTTCACATCTTCAAGTATCGTTGATATGGTATTTTCTACTTTTACTCCTAAGGCTTCATTAAGATTTGAGTTAGGATCCGCATCTACAGCGAGGATCGAGCCCTTTTTGTTTTCAATTAGATACCTGATCAGTAGGGCGGCTGTTGTGGTTTTGCCTGTCCCCCCCTTGCCGGCTACTGCGATGTGTTTTGACCTTTCCATGCCGATTTCCACCTTTCTTTTATGGTTTTATTCTCTTTTTGTTTTAGGAATAGCCCCTTAACTATTGTAGCAGTAATTTTTCTTCCTTCAAACGTTGATTCGGTTACATTTCTCTATCATGTAATTTGCGTTGGTTCTCATTCTTGCTGTTTCTAATGATATGGGATAAGCTAGTAGATGGAATTTTAAACGGAAAAGAAGCTGGAGGATGAAAAGACATGGATTTTGAGAAATGGCACGGATTAGGAAATGACTTTGTTTTGGTAGAAGATATACCGGTTTTTTTAAAAGAAGATGGACTCTCGCTTTTCGCCAAGATGATCTGCGACCGTCATTTTGGCGTGGGCGGTGATGGACTTGTCTTGGTATTCCAAGAAAAAGGTGTTTTGAACATGCGCATTTTTAATGCCGATGGTTCAGAAGCTGAAATGTGTGGAAATGCGATTCGCTGTGTAGCGAGGTATGCTTACGAGAGAGGGATCGTCAGGGAGAGGTGTTTTGAAGTAAATACAAAAGCAGGTGTCAAGCTTCCGGAGATCATCCTTGACGGTGATGAGATTCTGGCTGTCAAGGTGGACATGGGAGAGCCTATATTGAATAGAGAAGCGATCCCTGTTGTAGGTTGCCAGGGGAAGGATGTGGTGATCGAGGAAGACATCGAAGCGGATGGCGAGTTTTATAAGTTTACAGCTGTTTCCATGGGAAACCCTCATTGCCTGATCTTTGTTCCTGATTTGGCTGATGTTCCTGTGAGTACGCTGGGGCCTAAGTTGGAGCACCATGAGTTCTTTCCAAATATGACCAATGTAGAGTTTATCGAAGTGAAAACGCCGCAGGAAATCTTTCTCCGCGTCTGGGAACGGGGAGCGGGTGAGACGCTTGCCTGTGGGACGGGTGCCTGCGCTGCGGTGGTAGGAGGAGTTTTGACGGGAAGGCTAGAAAGAAGAGTGAGGGTAAACTTGCCAGGGGGACAGCTCTTTGTTGAATGGGCGAATAACAATCATGTCTATATGACTGGCCCGGCAGAGAAAGTCTATAGAGGAAGATTGAGCAAAAATTTCATCGATAATTTCAACAAAAAACTAAATCAGGGGAGTTGAGCATTGAAAATGAAAGAGGTAGCAAAACGCTTGGAAACTTTGCCGCCATACTTGTTTGCCAGAATTGAGCAGAAGATCGAAGAAGCGAAAAACAAGGGGGTTGACGTGATCAGCTTGGGGATCGGCGATCCGGATCTGCCAACTCCGGAACACATTGTGGATGTCCTCATTAAACAGGCACAGAATCCTGAGAATCATCGTTATCCCACGTCGGCGGGTTTGCTTGCGTTTAGAAACGCTGTTGCCAAGTGGTACGAGAGGAGGTTTGGTGTGTCTCTTGATCCCCAAGCCGAGATTGTTACATTGATCGGTTCCAAAGAGGGGATCGCGCATATATCGTTCTGCTATTTGGAGGAAGGCGATTATGCCCTGGTGCCAGATCCGGGCTATCCGGTGTATTCCATAGGAGCAGCCTTGGCTGGTGCGAAAAACTATTATCTTCCTTTGGATGAGAAAAATAAGTTTCTGCCGGATTTAAGTTCAGTACCATCAGACGTTGCTCGAAGGGCGAAGCTTCTCTTCATAAACTACCCTAACAACCCAACAGGAGCAATAGCGGACAAGAAGTTCTACCAAGATGTAGTAAGTTTTGCCCGGGACTATGATATAATCGTCTGTCATGATGCTGCTTACTCCGAGATAACGTTTGATGGTTATGTGGCACCTAGCTTCCTTGAGGTCGAAGGCGCAAAAGAGGTGGGTATTGAGTTCCACTCCCTTTCCAAGACTTATAACATGACGGGTTGGAGGATCGGATGGGCTGCTGGCAACGCTGAAGTGATCAAGGCTCTTGCAACTCTGAAGTCGAACCTCGATTCCGGTGTTTTCCAAGCGATACAGTACGCGGGGATCGCTGCCCTTGAAGGCCCACAGGATTGCGTTGAGAAGATGAAGGCTGTTTATCAGGAGAGACGAGACATTGCAGTGGCAGGGCTGCGCAGCTTGGGTTGGAACGGGAGCCTCCCAAAGGCTACGTTTTACATGTGGGTGAATGTTC